>NZ_JSYI01000074.1:0-5821 GCF_001023515.1 Diaphorobacter sp. J5-51
GCGGTACACGACCGCGATGTGAATGCGGCCAGGAACATTCTCGCGGCGGGGCATCGCCGTCTAGCAGTAGGAATCCCCGTCCTTTAGGGCGGGGAGGATGTCAAAATGCCTTCGCCCCCGTGGCTCTCGTGGCCTTCCTGTCGAACGTATAGAACGGCAATGCCCGCCCCTTGCGCGCAAGTGCCAGGTGCAGGTACTCCCCAAAATCCGCGCCGCCCTCGGCGTAGTCCATCAACGCCTGCTCCACAGCATCCTCGGACTCGAAACTCAATTCCACAACGGACAAAAGAGCCTCCAATGTCTCCAGAACCTGGGCCTTGGATTGGTTCAGCCTGGAGCGCAGTGCCAACTCCAGCTCCAGCACCACGGTGACCGGCACCAGAAGCATTTCGCTCTTCTTGGCGTGGCGCGCAAAAAGCCGATCGACCGCCTGCGCCTGCAGCGGGTCATCCTGGGCGACCAGGCGCACCAGGACGTTGGTATCGACGGAACCAGCCAGCATCAGGGCCGCATCTCCTCGATGTCCAGGCGCTGCCCCTTGGGCACTTTGACGATGCCTTTCACATCGGCGGCGGTTTTGTTCTTGACGCGCACGGACAAGCGCCCGCCCGCGAGGACATGCCACACCAGCCGAGTACCAGGCACGCCGCCAATGGCCTGACGGATTTCAGCCGGTACGGTTGTTTGCCCCTTGGCTGTAATCGTGGATTCTGCCATGTTCATTCCTTACAACTGATGAAATTGTAAGGCGCATGGATAGTATCCGCAAATCACGAATGCAACGCGGCAGACAGCCAAAAACTTCCGGCAAGGGGACTGCGCGTGGCAGCGAAATCGACATTCATTCTGCAATGCGAAGCATTCGAGCTAAGACATCGATGCCGAGCTTGGCTTTTGCACTTCGGCCGGATCATGTAATTCAAATTAACACGTCGATTTGCGCCGCTTTTCGCCAGTGTTCCTGTGCAGATTTGGCAGATGGCAGGAGCTTGATGTAACTACATTTTGACGCTACAATATTTCATGGACTTTGAGTGGGACGCTGACAAAGCGGCGCGAAATCTGAGGAAACACGGCGTCGCCTTTGAGGATGCCGCGCGGGTCTTTCTCGACAGCGGGCGTATCGAAAGCTACGACGGACGCTCAGACTACGGAGAGGATCGCTGGGCCACCATCGGACAGGTCTATGCAACGGTTCTGTACGTGGTCTACACCGTGCGGCACGAGGACACCACCCGCATCATTTCTGCACGAAAGGCACTCCACCATGAGCAAACGCAATATCGTGAAGCTAACGCTTGACGGGAACAACCCACCTCCGTTGACCAAAGAGCAAAAGGCGCGGCTGAATGCGCTGGCGGAGGTGCCTGATGATCAGATTGACACCTCGGATGCGCCTTCCCGCCCGGATGCTGTTTGGATGAAGGCGGCAGCAAAGTTGCCCCAAGCCAAGCAGCAAATCACGCTGCGCCTTGACGCCGAAGTGTTGGAGTTCTTCAAGCAAACTGGCACGCGCTATCAGTCGCGCATGAATGCCGTGCTGCGATCCTACGTTGAGGCGCACAAGGCGCGCGCGAAATAGCGCGTGAGTGGCATGCCCATGCAGCTTCTGGCCATCGTCTCCGTCCCCTCATCCGCGCGCGTGCAATGCCAAAACCCTGGCTGCGGACACGGCGTATATGCCGCGATCCACGTCGTCCAGGACGGGCAGGACATCCTGGTTCTGGGCTCAAGGTGCTACCGCAACCGCTACCAAGACGAAGCCAGCCAAACACCGGCCCTGGCAGGAGGCGCCTGGGGACACGGCGAACAACTCAGCGACGAAGACCGAAAGCTGTTGCAGGCCAACACCGCAGCCCTGGTCGAGGTTTTTCGCCAGCGGCTGGCGCAAGAGCAGCTCTTGGCCAGGCAACAGGCCGAGCAGCGCGAAGAACAGCGGCGCCAGGCCCAGGCCCGCAATGCGCAGCTGGTGCAACGCCAGCAGGCCCTGCAAGGCCACCCTCCACCATCGCAGGCCCAGGATGCACCCGCCCTGCCCCCTGCGCGGCCCTCAGCAGCCGATGCCAGGCCTTGGCCATGGCAGCACCGCAGCAATACCTCGGTGGCCGTTCTGCGCGATCCCGAGGGGCAAGACTGGGTGCGAGTGCAGCACAAAGACGGAAGCCAGAAACTCGCGCCCTGGCCGGTGTTTGACGGCTGGGATGAGGCCTTGCCGCCCAGCTGTGGTTCCCCGGATCTGGAGATCGAGGCCTATGCGGTGCCCAACATCGTGCAAGCGATCACCAAACTGCGCGCCATGGGGTTCAGCGACCCGGTCGTCGGCGTGTGGCCGCTGGTGAAACCGCGTGCTCAGTCTGGCGCATCTCCCAATTGAAGCGCGCGACAGCGGCGATCAGAGCAACTCCACGGCAAAGCTGCTCTCGCCCGGAATAGCAAATAGGCTTTGCGCCGTTTGTACCGTCCCCGCCAGCCAAGCGTCCCACGCCTGCGGCGGCAATGGAATCACGCTTCGCTTGTCCTGTTGATCGGGCGGCAAGCGCGGATCCGGTTTGTGCATGCGCCGCATCAGCGGATGATGATCGGCGTTGATGGTGAGCATGGTGTAGCTCTCATGCACCTCGCCGGAGGATTTATCGATCCAGGTATTCCACAGTCCAGCCAGGCCCCATGGCTTGCCGTCCGCACTCCTGAAACGCCACCAGACATTCTTACCGGTCTCCCAGCAGGGCTCATCGAACGACCTGGCCGGGATGATGCAGCGCTGGCCACGCGCCCATGGCTGCTTGAAGGTGGCCTTGGCGGCAAGCTCCTCGCTGCGCGCGTTGTTCGTGCTGTATGGCAACTTGGGCGTCTTGGCGAACCACGGGATCAGGCCCCATTGACCAATCACCAGCTCACGGCGATCTCCAGCCTGGTGCGCGGCCCTGCGGATGAACACGCCCTTGCCGCGCGGAAACACGACCTCATCCCACCAGCGGCTGGGTTGGTTTCGACCGACGCGCCATTCGCGCTCGATCTCGCGCTCCTCGGGCGTCTCATAGCGGTTGCACATGGCGCAAGGATATAGCAGGCGTTGACCAAATGCGCGACAAGCCCCGTCCAATTCAGGCGCCTTTGGCTCCAGGCTGCTGTGCAGCCAACTGAATTGGACGGGGCTTGTCGCGCATTTGGTCACAAGCGGACAACCGCATTGGCTGGAGCCGTTCGCGCAACCTCCATCAAACCTCAGGCAGCAATCGACTTCAATTTAGCAGTTTCACGACTCGCCAGCAGAGGCAACAAGGCTGTGTTGTGATCGGCGCTCTTCAAGTCGAGCACTATCAGATTTCCTTGTTTGCCGACATCACGCATCGCGTCAATCCTATTGGTTTCAAGCAGGATCTGTAGGGCGATCTGTGGATCCACTCCTTCGAGTTGGCTCAAGGAATGGCTCATGCCCCTGGCAAGAAGTTCGCGCGAGTCGGCCAAACCCTGGGCGCGAGCGCGCTGAGCATCCGCCTCTGCCTCTGCCTGCTTGACGGTCTTGATGCGCGATGCCTCGGCCTCGGCTACAGCTGCCTCTTTCAGGCGGCTGGCTTCCACCACGCGGTTGAAGGACGCCTGAACGGATTTCTCTACGGTTGGCTGATCCACCAAAACACCTTCCAATTCATAGCCAAAACCGCCCAGTCGCTGCCCCAAATCCTTGGACACCGATTCGGCAATTCGTTGTCGATCCGTGAACAACTCCTCCAGAGTCATGTTCGCGGCGATGCTGCGCACGGTGTTGAGCACCCAGGAGCGAATCTGGTCGTGGGGATTTTTCAGTTTGTAAAAGGCATCAGCCGCATTCACCTCCTGTATCTTGATCATCAAGGTTACGGGCAGTTCCACGAACATGTTGTTGCTGGTCTTGACCTCAACCGTGGCTGGCACAGCTTCGATCTTTAAGGAAAGGCGACCTGCAACTTGCTGAATCGGAAAGAAGACAAAGTGGAATCCCGGTGAAATCACGCGACTGAATTTACCGAGCGTTTGCACAATGCCAACTGTTTGTTGCTGAACAACCACCAGGAATTGAAACCCAACAACCAGAAATGCAAAGATGGCTAAAACCCAAGCCAATACGGTCAAATATGTACCCATACCATCAACCTCCATCAATCTAAATAGAAAACATCAACTGCTCAGACCCACACGCAACATGCCAGAAGCCGCGTCCCGATAAACGTTCAAATGAAAACCAGGAGGCAATCCCCTGGTTTTACACTCGGCAAATCAAATAGCAAACTGCTCGCGATCCTTGTCCCCAATCCATGCCGGAACCTTGCCTCGGCCCGTCCAGGTCGCACCCGTGGCCGGATCGCGGTATTTCGGCTGAGACGTGGACTCCTTGCGCTTGCGGCTGAAATTGAACTCAGGAAACACGTCGCTGGGCATAAGGCCAAACTGCGCGATCTTTGCCTGGATTTCTTTCACAACACCCTCCAGGTGACGCGTGCGGGCTTCTTGAATCTTGGCCTCCAATTCTTCACGCTCCTGGCGGGCGCGACGCTCCAACTCCTCACGCTGGGCAATCAGGCGGTCATAGTCGCCGGAGCCATGCACTTGTCCGAGCTCCAGATTCGCCTCATCCTGCAGCACCGCCGTGGCGCCAGCTTCCTCAAATTGATCAATGGTGTTTTCAAACATATTCAGTCACAACTAGTAGTAAAGACGCTTCATTCTAATATCGAAAACTTGAGTTTGTAGCGACTCAGGTGAATCGAATCGAAAAGCACGCATAATTACAGCATAGATTATTTGAGAATGAATTTGGAAATACGACACATTGGAGCGCATTTCGCCAATCCCCCACATCGAGTCCCGGAGCCTGGCGATGCATAGGCGCTCCGGGCACGATCTGTCAGAGGCTTTCCAGGCAATAGTCTTTGCATCCTGGCGGGACTGCAGCTAGAATCGCGTGCGCATGCTTGGGCTCAATCGCCGAAGCACAGCTCCTGACCGAGGAGCGAGTAAACAATCGGCAAAAATCGACTGGTCGCTCCAGTCACTCTAACCAGTTCTGCTCGCACACTGCAGTACCAAAGCGGCCTCCAACCACATGGAGGCACCGCAAACGAAAGACGGCACCAGCCGCTGCGCGCGAGCGCAAGCCCCCCCAAGGTCAACGCGCCTCGCCTGTGCGCTCATCCAGTTTCCCCAAGCGCCCATCCAGGCGCTTCGGAAAACTGCGATTTGGCACGTTCAAGGTAATCTTGGCCGTTCAATGTTCCTTGCTGGGGAATCAAAATAATCAGCATCAACCGCTCGCAAGAGCATCAACCCAACGGGTGCCATACGCCCGATGGGCATGTGGCATCCACACCCAATGGAGTACCACATGTCAATGAAAACCCACAAGCTCATCGTCAACATCGAGGCCGACAACGACTTCACCGATGCTGATGTAGAGCAGATTCTCGATCGGCTCATCAAGATTGGTCTGCAAGATGCAGATCGAACCTTGATGAACGATGAAGGTGACACCGAAGCAGCCGATAGGGCGATTTGCGTCAACATCAGCGCGCCCAAGGCTCTCCAAGCCCGGTGCCTGGTTGTCGTTTCAGGCGGCGTTGCGGACTACATCTGCGACGGCGATGTAGATGTCGAAGTCTTCGACTGGGACAACTACAAAGATGATCCTGAAAACACCCCCCTGCCGCCATCTCACTTTGCAGATCTGTCGGTCGCGGTTGACGTTCCTGTTAACGGGGACTAAACCATGAGCAAGCGAGTAGCTCAAGCGTAACTTTTTTTCAACCCTCGGGGTCGCCAGTCCCCAAGGGGATTGGTGACTCCA
>NZ_JSYI01000075.1:0-64761 GCF_001023515.1 Diaphorobacter sp. J5-51
ACCGGCCAGATGGGCCGTTGCAATCGCTGCGCAGACGCGTCTGGGCCACTCGTTTCTTCGAAAACAGCGTCCCTGATGCGTTCGATGCCCACTTTTTCAACGGCCTGCTAAGGGCCGCAAATCCCGCGGTTGAGTAGATTGATGGGTAAGAAGGACAGGAGACAAGCGTCGCATATGGTTAAAGCATCGAAGGTGGCCATCGTTACGGGGGCTGGGTCAGGGATTGGCAAGGCGGCGGCTTTGGCGCTGCTGCGCGATGGATGGAGCGTTGTTCTCGCTGGGCGGCGTGAGTCGCTATTGCAGGATGTCGTGGGCGAATCCGAGGGTGGGGTGCGTGCGCTCGCCGTTCCCACCGATGTATCCGACCCCGCTGCGGTGCGCACGCTGTTTGACCGGGCTGTGCTTCAGTTCGGGCGCGTGGATCTGTTGTTTAACAATGCGGGCGTGAGTGCTCCCGCCGTGCCGCTGGAGGATCTGGCGGTGGAGCAGTGGCGGCAGGTGGTCGACGTCAACCTCAATGGCATGTTCTTTTGCATGCAGAACGCTTTTCGGGTCATGAAGACGCAGTCGCCACGGGGCGGGCGCATCATCAATAACGGCTCGATTTCAGCTCACGCCCCGCGGCCCAACTCCATCGCCTACACCGCTACCAAGCATGCGGTGATGGGCCTGACAAAGACAGCGGCTCTCGATGGGCGCAAGTACGATATTGCGGTGGGACAAATCGATGTCGGGAACGCCCAGACCGAGCTGGCCCAGCGCATGACGCAGGGCGTGCAACAGGCCAATGGCCAGATTGCGGCGGAACCTCTGATGGACGTGGACATCGTGGGGCAGTCCGTGCTTTACATGGCCAATCTTCCGCTGGAGGCCAATGTGTTGTTCCATACCGTCATGGCGACCAAAATGCCTTTTGTCGGGCGTGGCTGAGAAATTCATACGCCCCTTGCAGCACGCGGCAGGGGCGCTGTGCATGCTGCTCGCTGCCTCTGTGGCCGCCGCGCCGGCCGTGGATATGGCGCCGCGTGTGCAGGCCTGCACCGCGTGCCATGGCAAGCAGGGGCGTGCCACTCCTGACGGTTATTTCCCTCGCATCGCGGGAAAGCCGGCGGGATATCTGCACAACCAACTGCTCAATTTCCGGGATGGCCGGCGCAGCTATCCGCAGATGGCGTACTTGCTGCAGCATCTGACGGATGACTATCTCCAGGAGATGGCGGACTACTTCGCAAGACTGGACCTGCCCTATGCGCCACCGGTAGCTGCAGCTGCATCAGCAGCCACACTGGCGCAGGGAGAGAGGCTTGTGCGGTGGGGGGATGCGAGCCGCCAATTGCCGGCCTGCGTGCAGTGCCATGGCGATGCTCTGGCGGGCGTCGCGCCTTTCATTCCAGGGTTGCTGGGACTGTCTCGCGATTATGTGAGCGCCCAGTTGGGGGCCTGGCAGACCGGTCTGCGGCGCGCCCATGCGCCAGATTGCATGGCGCGCATCGCCGGCAAACTGACCGCTGACGATGTAAGTTCCATCGCGGCGTGGCTGTCCTCCCGTCCTGTTCCCTCAAGGTTCACACCGGCGCCGGCATTCAAGGCGCCGCTGCCAATACCCTGTGGCGGCATGGGTTCTCCGGCGTTGCAGGCTGGCGCGGAGCAGGTGCAATGAGTGCTTGGCGCAAAAGGCTTGCGACGGCGGGGCTTTCCGTAGCGCTGGTTGCGGGAGGGATCTGGGTATTGAACCGGCTGGATGAAGCTCCGTTGCCGCACGCCGAACGCGTGACCACCACGGCCTCTCTCGACATTGCCAGAGGCCAGTACTTGGCACGTGCCGGTAACTGCCTCGCCTGCCACACCCGACAAGGAGGCGTGGCATTTGCAGGGGGCCGTGGGATAGAGACGCCTTTTGGCGTGATTTACGCCCCCAACCTGACACCCGACCGGGAAACGGGTATCGGAGCGTGGTCTGCATCGGAATTCTGGCGTGCCCTGCACAATGGCCGTTCGCGCGATGGCAGGCTGCTTTCGCCGGCCTTTCCTTATCCGAGCTATACGCGCGTCACCCGTGAAGACTCGGATGCCATCTTTGCCTTCTTGCAAAGCTTGCCGCCAGTGGTGCAACCCGGCGTGCCGTCGAGCGTGCGCTTCCCGTTCAATACCCAAGCGGCATTGGCAGTGTGGCGAGCGTTGTATTTTCGGCCTGGTGTATTCGAGCCCGTACCGTCCCGCTCTGCGGAATGGAATCGAGGCGCCTATCTCGTGCAGGGGCTCGGGCACTGCGCTGCATGCCATTCGCCGCGTAACGCGATGGGGGCGGTATCTACAGACGGGCGTTTGAGCGGGGGTATGGCGGCAGGCTGGTACGCCCCAGCGCTCAACTCCTCGAATGAAGGAGGTGTGGCGGAATGGCCCTGGCAGGAGGTGGTTATGCTCCTGGGGGCGGGGCGCTCACCCCGGGCCGCGGTATCCGGCCCCATGGCGGAGGTGGTCTACCACAGCCTTCAGTATTTGAGCGATGCCGATCTGCAAGCGATGGCGGACTATCTGCAAGCGCTGCCGCCAACGGACAAGGTCGCCGCGCCTCGGCGGCCACCTTCACCTGCGTCGATGCAGCGTGGGCGGGCCACGTACGAGCGTCAATGCATGCAGTGCCATGGAGGCGAGGGCCAGGGCGATCCTGAGGCCTTTCCTCCGCTGGCAGGCAATCGGGCGGTGATGCTGGAAAATCCTGTCAATCTGGTGCATATGGTGCTGCGGGGCGGGTATCTGCCAGCCACCGGCGGTAATCCGCAACCCCATGGCATGCCGCCATTCCTGCAGCGTTTGAGTGACGCAGAAGTGGCGGATGTGCTTTCATATATTCGTAACGCCTGGGGTAATGCGGCTTCCAGGGTCGATACGATCGATGTCCATCGGACCCGTGAGGGGCGTGATTCTTAAGGAACTTCTCATGGACTCCGAAGCCTTTTTGCCGGATGCTGCTTCACATGCCAGCGCAACGCCGCAGTGGTGGGTTGTGTGCCTGTGCGCACAATGGTGCGGTGTATGCCGTGAATACCGTCAAGCCTTCGACCAAACTGCGCGCGCTTGGCCGCAAATGCGCTTTGAATGGGTGGATGTGGAGGATGAGGAAGAAGTGGTCGGCGACCTGGATGTAGAGACTTTTCCTACTGTCTTGATTGCCGATGGCAGGGCTGCACGGTTTCTGGGACCCCTATTGCCTCAGGCCACAGTGTTGGGGCGCATGCTTCAAAGCATGCAGCAGGCTTCCCAAGTAGCCACGATGGACAGCGCAGCGCAGGACCTTTTTGAGAGAATACGGTCAAGCCGCCAGGGTTGATTCCCGCCCGAACGCAAGATACGTGCCTTTGATCTTTGCAGGTGCCTCGCATATTGGCTACAATACTGGCTTCACGACCAAAACGGGCGGGTACTTACCGCCCTTTTTTTTNGGCGGGGCCTTCACTTGGAATTGGATAGAGCGCACGCACGTGGCATTGCAGCAAATCGTTGAACAAACCGTGGCCGGGTTGGGCTATGACCTGGTGGAGATTGAGCGCTCCGCCGGAGGGTTGCTGCGCATTACCATTGACCTGGTTTGGGTGCCGCCCACGGATGAGGTGTCCGCTGCCGTAGGCGTCGAGCAATTCATTACCGTAGAGGATTGTGAAAAGGTCACCCGTCAGCTGCAGTTCGCGCTGGAGGTGGAGGGGGTGGACTACACGCGGTTGGAAGTCTCATCCCCTGGGATCGATCGCTTGTTGCGCAACGAGGCGGACTTCAAGCGTTTCGAGGGCGAGGTGATCGACATCACACTCAAGCAGCCCATGGGCGCTGCGGCGGGAGGGCAAGTGCATGCCAACCGCAAGAAATTCCGGGGAACGCTCGAGCATGCCGATTCGGGCGGTTGGCAGATTGTCTGGAGCGATGAGCCGCCCGTGAAGCCGGGGCAGCGCATCAGCAAGAAGCGCGTGCCAGCGCCTTTGCAGGCCCTTGGTTTCACTTTGGATGAGTTGCGCGAGGCGCGGCTTGCGCCGATCGTGGATTTCAAAGGACGAGGGATCAAGCCCGGAGAGCCGGGCTGAAGGTTGCATAACCGGACTGTCCTCTGAACGGGCAGTTCGTCAGGAATTGAGAAACAGGAGAGCCGTCGCATGAATCGCGAGTTGTTGATGTTGGTAGAAGCCATTTCGCGCGAAAAGAACGTGGAGCGCGATGTGGTCCTGGGCGCTGTGGAGTCTGCTCTGGCACAGGCCACGAAGAAGCTCTACCAGGGTGAAGTGGACATCCGCGTGTCGATTGATCGCGACAGCGGCGAATACGAGACTTTCCGTCGTTGGCTGGTGGTGCCCGACGATGCCGGATTGCAGAACCCCGACGCCGAAGAGCTGCTGATGGATGCCCGCGAACGGGTGGCCGATATCGAGGTGGGGGAGTACATCGAGGAAGCCGTCGAGTCGGTACCGATCGGCCGCATCGGGGCCATGGCGGCCAAGCAGGTGATCCTGCAGAAGATCCGCGATGCCGAACGCGAGATGCTGCTCAACGATTTCATGTCACGCGGCGAGAAAATTTTCACCGGCACGGTGAAACGCATGGACAAGGGCGACATCATCGTCGAGAGCGGCCGGGTGGAAGGGCGCCTGCGTCGCGGCGAGATGATCCCGAAGGAAAACCTGCGCAATGGAGACCGTGTGCGCGCCCTGATCATGGATGTGGACCTCACGCTGCGCGGAGCACCCATCATCCTCTCGCGCTCCGCGCCGGAGTTCATGATCGAGTTGTTCCGCAACGAGGTGCCCGAGATCGAGCAGGGCCTGCTGGAGATCAAAAGCTGTGCCCGTGACCCCGGCAGCCGCGCGAAGATCGCTGTGCTCAGCCATGACAAGCGCGTGGACCCCATCGGCACCTGCGTGGGCGTGCGCGGAACGCGTGTGAACGCCGTGACCAACGAACTGGCGGGGGAGCGCGTGGACATCGTGCTGTGGTCCGACGACCCTGCGCAGTTCGTGATCGGCGCGCTTGCTCCGGCCAACGTGACCTCCATCGTGGTCGACGAAGAGAAGCATGCCATGGACGTCGTGGTGGACGAGGAAAACCTCGCCATCGCCATCGGACGCGGCGGCCAGAACGTGCGCCTGGCGTCCGACCTCACGGGCTGGAAGATCAACATCATGGATGCGGCCGAATCCGCGCAGAAGCAGGCCAATGAAACCGATGCCGCGCGTCGCCTGTTCATGGAGAAGCTGGATGTGGATGAGGAGATCGCCAACATCCTGATCGAGGAGGGCTTTGCCAGCCTCGAAGAAGTGGCCTATGTGCCGCTGCAGGAAATGCTGGAGATCGAGAGCTTCGACGAGGACACGGTGAACGAACTGCGCGCACGCGCCAAGGATGCGCTGCTCACCATGGAAATCGTTCGTGAAGAAAGCGTGGAAAGCGTATCGCAAGACCTGCGTGACCTCGAAGGTTTAACGCCCGAACTGATCGCCAAGTTGGCGGAAGGCGGCGTGCATACGCGTGACGACCTGGCCGATTTGGCCATTGACGAACTGACCGAGCTGACCGGCCAGTCTGCCGAAGATGCGACCGCCTTGATCATGAAGGCGCGCGAGCACTGGTTCACGGGGCAAGAGTAAGGGTCAGGGAGGTTCGAACACAATATGTCGAGTAACACTGTTGCTGAGTTCGCTGCAGAGCTCAAGAAATCGCCTGAAACCTTGCTGGACCAGCTGAAGTCCGCCGGTGTGGTCAAGGCGTCGCCGTCGGACGTTCTAAACGAAGCCGACAAGCAAAAGCTGCTGGCCCACCTGCAGGCCAGTCATGGCACTGCGGGGGGGGACCGCAAAAAGATCACCCTGGTCAAGAAGTCCACCAGCGAGATCAAGCAGGCCGACGCTTCTGGCAAGGCACGCACGATCCAGGTCGAAGTGCGTAAGAAGCGTACTTTCATCAAGCGTGACGACAGTGTCGACGCGCCTTCCGATGCGACTGAATCCGCTCCTTCGGCGGAGGATCTCGAGCTCGTGCGCCGCGAGGAAGAGGCGCGCCGTCAGGCAGAGCTGATTCGCCGCCAGGAGGAAGAGTTGGCCTTGACACGCCGCGAGCGTGAAGAGCGCGAGCGCCGCGAGCGCGAAGCCGAAGAACGCGCTGCCGCCTATGCCGCCCAGCAGGCGGAAAAGAAGGCGCAGGAGTCTGCGGAGCGTGCCGAGGCGCAGCGCGAAGCAGCCGTGGAGGCCGAAGAACGTGCGAAGGCGCAGGCCGATGCCCGGGCAAAGGCCGATGAAGAATCCAAGGCACGCGCGGCGGAAGAAACCGCGCGTGCGGCCGACCTGGACGAGCGCCGCCGCAAGGCGCTTGCCGAGGCCGAGGCCATTCGCGCAATGATGGCTGCCCCCAAGAAGGTGCTCGTGGCGAAGAAGCCCGAGGAACCAAAGCCTGCCGCCAAGGCGGGAGCTTCCGGGGATGCCAAGAAGGGTACGCTGCACAAACCCGCCACCGGTTCCGGCACGGGCGCGCGCACCGCTGCGCCATCGGCGCCAGGCGGGGCGGGCAAGGAGGTCAAGTCGGCCAAGCTGTCGTCCAGCTGGGCCAACGACACAACCAAGAAGAAGGAAATCAAGACCCGCGGCGACAGCAGTGGCGGCGTGGGGCGCAACAACTGGCGTGGCGGCCCCCGCGGCCGCCGCGGCAATGACCGCGACGACCAGCGCCAGCAGCAGGCAGCCACAGAGTTCCGCGTGCTCGAGGTCTATGTGCCCGAGACCATCACGGTGGCCGAGTTGGCGCACAAGATGGCCATCAAGGCTTCCGAAGTGATCAAGTCGCTCATGAAGATGGGCCAGATGGTCACCATCAACCAGCCGCTGGACCAGGACACCGCCATGATCGTGGTGGAGGAAATGGGCCACACCGCGAAGGTGGCCGCTCTGGATGATCCGGAAGCCTTCACCGCCGAGGAAGTGTCCAGCCAGGATGCCGAACAACTGTCCCGCGCCCCCGTGGTGACGGTGATGGGCCACGTGGACCACGGCAAGACCTCGCTGCTGGACTACATCCGGCGCAGCAAGGTAGCCTCTGGCGAAGCTGGCGGCATTACCCAGCACATCGGCGCCTACCATGTGGAGACGCCACGCGGTATCGTCACGTTCCTGGACACGCCGGGCCACGAGGCCTTCACGGCCATGCGTGCGCGCGGCGCCCAGGCCACCGACATCGTGATTCTGGTGTGTGCGGCAGACGACGGCGTGATGCCCCAGACCAAGGAAGCCATCAAGCACGCGAAGGCGGCTGGTGTTCCCATCGTGGTGGCGCTTACCAAGGCAGACAAGCCCGAGGCCAACATCGAGCGCGTCAAGCAGGAACTGGTGGGCGAGCAGGTGGTGCCTGAAGAATATGGCGGCGATTCGCCGTTCGTGGCCGTGTCGTCCAAGACGGGAATGGGCATTGATGCTCTGCTGGAGCAGGTTCTGCTGCAGGCCGAGGTGCTGGAACTCAAGGCTCCCGTCGATGCGGCTGCCAAGGGTATCGTCATCGAGGCCCAGCTGGACAAGGGCCGCGGGTCCGTGGCCACCGTGCTGGTGCAGTCCGGTACGCTCAAGGTGGGCGATGTGGTGCTTGCAGGCCAGACTTTCGGCCGCGTGCGCGCCATGCTGGACGAAGACGGCAAGCAGACCAAGGAAGCCGGCCCGTCGATCCCGGTGGAGATCCAAGGCCTGAACGAAGTGCCCCAGGCGGGCGACGACTTCATGGTGCTGCAGGACGAACGCCGCGCCCGCGAGATCGCGACGTACCGCGCTGGCAAGTTCCGCAACACCAAGCTGGCCAAGCAGCAAGCGGCCAAGCTGGAGAACATGTTTGCCGAGATGGGGGCGGGCGAGGTGCAGACCCTGCCGCTGATCATCAAGGCGGACGTGCAGGGCTCCCAGGAGGCGCTGGCGGCTTCGCTGCTCAAGCTCTCCACCGAAGAGATCCGCGTGCAGATCGTGTACTCCGGCGTGGGCGGCATCAGCGAGTCGGACGTCAACCTGGCGATCGCCTCCAAGGCCATCGTTATTGGCTTCAACGTGCGCGCCGATGCGCAGGCCCGCAAAACGGCCGAAGGCAACGACGTGGACATCCGCTACTACAACATCATCTACGACGCCGTGGATGAAGTGAAGGCAGCGATGTCCGGCATGCTGGCGCCCGAACAGCGCGAGGAAGCCATCGGCACGGCCGAGATCCGTACCGTGTTCGTGGCCTCCAAGATCGGTACCGTGGCGGGTTCGTACATCACGTCGGGCCAGGTCACGCGCAACTGCAAGTTCCGCCTGCTGCGCGACAACATCGTCATCTACACGGGCGATGTGGAATCGGTGCGCCGCATGAAGGACGACGTCAAGGAAGTCAAGGAAGGCTTCGAGTGCGGTATCAAGCTCAAGAACTACAACGACATCAAGGAAGGTGATCAGCTGGAGTTCTTCGAGATCAAGGAAATCGCACGCACGCTGTAAGGGCCGTACGACATGGCTGCCAAGAAATCCTCTTCCCCCAACCGCGGCTTCAAGGTCGCGGATCAGATCCAGCGCGACCTCACCGAGCTGATCCGCGATCTCAAGGATCCGCGGATCGGCATGGTGACGCTGCAAGGGGTCGAGGTGACGCCGGACTATGCGCACGCCAAGGTGTTCTTCAGTGTGCTCATCGGTGATGGTGAGGCCTCCGAGGAGGCCTTGAACCAGGCGGCTGGCTTTCTACGCAACGGCCTGTTCAAGCGCCTGCACATCCACACCGTGCCCACGCTGCACTTCGTGTACGACCGCACCACCGAGAAGGCGGCCGACATGAATGCGCTGATCGCGCGCGCGGTGGCCTCTCGTTCCAAAGACGACGACGCAGCATGACCGAACGCGCTCCCCGCATCCGGGTGCAGCGGCGCCCGGTGCACGGAGTGCTGCTGCTCGACAAACCCCTGGGCCTGTCCAGCAATGACGCCTTGCAGAAGGTGAAGTGGCTGCTGCGCGCCGAGAAGGCTGGCCACACGGGCACGCTGGACCCGCTGGCCAGTGGTGTGCTGCCGCTGTGCTTTGGTGCCGCCACCAAGTTCAGCCAGTTGCAGCTGGAAGCGCCCAAGACCTATGAAGCCGTCGCACTGTTGGGTACCACCACAACCACCGGTGACGCCGAGGGTCAGGTGCTGGCGCAGTGCGCGGTCGATCCGGCCATGCTCACACCCGAGCGGCTGGCGGCGGTACAGGCGCAGTTCACTGGCCCCATCCGCCAGGTGCCGCCCATGCACAGCGCGCTCAAGAAAGACGGCAAGGCGCTGTACGAGTACGCGCGTGCCGGCATTGCCGTGGAGCGCGAGGCGCGTGATGTCACGATCCATGCATTGAAACTGGCGCTAACGCATACGGAGCAAGCGCAACCAGCTATTAAAATAGTAGTGACCTGCAGCAAAGGTACCTACATCCGCACCCTGGGCGAAGACATCGGCCAGGCGCTGGGCTGCGGCGCGCATCTCACGTTCCTGCGCCGTATCGACACGGGCGGTATCGGCGTGGAGCGCTGCGTGACGCTGGAGGCGCTGCAGGCCATGGACGAGGATGCGCGCATGGCCTGCGTGCACCCGGTGGAGACCTTGCTAGCGCAGCACACGGCTGTCACGCTGGACGATGACAATGCCGGGCGTTTCCTCTCGGGCATGCGCCGGCGCGGCCCCTGGCCCGACGCGCCCGCCGTGGCCGTGTTCGGGGCGCGCCCGCGCGTGCTGCTGGGGGTCGGGCATGTGCGGGGAGGAGAGCTGATTCCAGACCGGCTGCTCAGCCCCCTTGAAATTCAACAGATTCTGGAGAGCTCGCCGCGGGCTGAACGCGGCACATTGGAAGCAACTACGCTATGAGCAAACAAATCCGCAACATCGCCATCATCGCCCACGTCGACCATGGCAAGACCACGATGGTGGACCAACTGCTGCGCCAGTCCGGCACCTTCGCCGAGCACGAGAAGGTCGTGGACACCGTGATGGACAGCAACGCCATCGAGCGCGAGCGCGGCATCACCATCCTGGCGAAGAACTGCGCCGTGAGCTGGAACGGCACGCACATCAACATCCTGGACACGCCCGGCCACGCGGACTTCGGCGGCGAGGTGGAGCGTGCCCTGTCGATGGTGGACGGCGTGGTGCTGCTGATCGACGCGCAGGAAGGCCCCATGCCCCAGACGCGCTTCGTGACCAAGAAGGCGTTGGCGCTGGGCCTCAAGCCCATCGTGGTGGTCAACAAGGTGGACAAGCCCGGCGCGCGCCCCGACTACGTGGTGAACGCCGCTTTCGATCTGTTCGACAAGCTGGGCGCCACCGACGAGCAACTGGACTTTCCCGTGGTCTACGCCTCGGGCATCAACGGTTGGAGCGCGCTGGAGCAGGGCAACCCCGGCGAGCAATGGGGCCCCGACATGTCGGCGCTGTTCGAGACCATCCTCAAGCATGTGCCCTCCGTGAAGGGTGACGCCACGGCACCCCTGCAGATGCAGGTATCGGCGCTGGACTATTCCACCTTCGTGGGCCGCATTGGCGTGGGTCGCATCACCCAGGGTACGCTCAAGGCCGGGCAGGATGTGCTGGTCATGGCCGGGCCGGACGGCGCCAGCTACAAGGGCCGCGTGAACCAGATCCACCAGTTCCAGGGCCTGGACCGCGTGCAGGTGAGCGAAGCCGGCCCCAGCGAGATCGTGCTCATCAACGGCATCGAGAACGTGGGTATCGGCGAGACCCTCACCGACCCCGCCAACCCCCAGCCGCTGCCCATGCTGAAGATCGACGAGCCCACGCTGACGATGAACTTCTGCGTGAACACCTCGCCGCTGGCGGGCCGTGAAGGCAAGTTCGTGACCAGCCGCCAGATCTGGGACCGTCTGCAGAAGGAGCTGCGTTCCAACGTGGCCCTGCGCGTCAAGGAAACCGACGAGGACGGCATCTTCGAGGTGTCCGGCCGCGGCGAACTGCACCTGACCATCCTGCTGGAAGAAATGCGCCGTGAAGGCTACGAGCTGGCCGTTTCCAAGCCGCGCGTGGTGTACCGCGACATCGACGGCGAGCGCTGCGAGCCTATCGAACTGGTGACTGCTGATATCGAGGAAGGCCACCAAGGCGGTGTGATGCAGGCCCTCGGCGAGCGCAAGGGTGAACTGGTGAACATGGAGCCCGACGGCCGTGGCCGCGTGCGCCTGGAGTACCGCATCCCGGCCCGTGGCCTGATCGGTTTCACCAACGAATTTCTGAACCTGACGCGCGGCTCGGGCCTCATCAGCAATATCTTCGACAGCTATGAGCCGCATAAGGGCGACATTGGCGGCCGCAAGAACGGCGTTCTGATTTCCATGGACGATGGTGAAATTTTCACCTACGCCCTGGGTAAGCTCGACGACCGTGGCCGCATGTTCGTGAAGGCAGGCGACCCGGTGTACGAAGGCATGATCGTCGGCGTGCACAACCGCGACAACGACCTGGTGGTGAACGCCACGCGTACCAAGCAGCTCACCAACTTCCGCGTGAGCGGCAAGGAAGACGCGATCAAGATCACGCCCCCGATCGACCTCACGCTGGAGTACGGTGTGGAGTTCATCGAGGACGATGAACTGGTGGAGATCACGCCCAAGAGCATTCGCCTGCGCAAGCGCCACCTCAAGGAGCACGAGCGTAAGCGCGCCAGCCGCGAAGGCGCGTGATCGGCAAGGCCTGTTCTGCCTGAACCGGCTTGGCTGCGGCAGCCAAGGCGCTGCGAGCCGACGAAGGGTGAGCCCATCCGCAAGGAGGGTTCGCCCTTCGCGCATCTGAGGCAGCGCGGTATGGCGCCAGCCGCTAACATGCGGGCCTCACGGCATGCGTGGGTAGCACATGCCGACGACACAAGAAATCCACAGGGAGGAGACAGCGATGACCGCGAATGCCTTGCCCGGCCACGCGCGGGCGGTCTGGCTGATGGTGGCCGTCACCTTCATGTGGTCCATCGCGGGCGTCGTCACGCGCCATCTGGACCAGGCGCGCAGCTTTGAAGTGACCTTCTGGCGCAGCTTCTTCATGCTGCTGTCGCTGTGCGTAATCCTGCCGGTGCTGCAGGGCAGGGCGTTGCTGGCCAATCTGCGGCGCGGGGGGCGGGCGGTGTGGATCTCTGGCGTGTGCTGGAGCGTGATGTTCACGGCCTTCATGATCGCCATATTGCTCATCCCCGTGGCCAGCGTATTGGTCACCATGGCCATCGGACCGCTGCTCACGGCAATGCTGGCGCGCGTCTTCATTGGCCACCACATCGCGCCGCGCACCTGGTGCGCGATTGCATTGGCGGGCGCAGGCATCGGGTGGATGTATGGCTCGGGCATCTCCGGCCTGTCCGTGGTGGGCGTGCTTGTTGCCTTGTGCGTGCCGGTGGCTGCGGCCGTGAACTGGGTGGTGGTGCAGCACTCGCAGCGCCAGGGCCATGCGGTGGGCCTGGTGCCCGCCGTGCTGCTGGGGGCGGCGCTGTCCGCCCTGGCCACGCTGCCGCTTGCGTGGCCGTTCCAGGCCACGGCGCGTGATTTGTCCCTTCTGGCCCTGCTGGGTCTGGTCCAATTGGCGATCCCCTGCGTGCTGGTGGTGTACTGCGCGCGCGTGCTCAAGGCGCCTGAGATTGCGCTGCTGGGCCTGCTGGAAGTGATCTTTGGCATTCTGCTGGCCTGGGTGGGCGCTGGAGAGCGCCCAGCCCCGGCCGTGCTGATGGGAGGCGCGCTGGTGATCGGCGCGCTCGTTTTCAATGAACTGCTTGGATGGAAGGAACAACAATGACGGAGATGACGGCGGAAGTCGTGACCGAGGTGCGCGGCCAGGTCGGCTGCATCACGCTGAACCGCCCGAAGGCGCTGAATGCCTTGTCGCTGGGCATGGTGCGCGACCTGATGGCGGCGCTGCTGGCCTGGCAGCATGACGACAAGGTACTGGCCGTGGCGATCCGCGGCAACGGCCGCGAAGGGCCCTTCGGCGCCTTCTGCGCGGGCGGCGACATCCGCTTTTTGCACGCCGCGGGCAGCACGGGCAATCCGCAACTGGAGGACTTCTTCACCGAGGAATACGCCCTCAACCATCTGATCCACACCTTCGGCAAGCCCTACATCGCCTTCATGGACGGCATCGTCATGGGGGGCGGCATGGGCATCAGCCAGGGCGGCACGCTGCGCATCGTGACCGAGCGCACCAAGATGGCCATGCCGGAGACGGCGATCGGCCTGTTCCCCGATGTGGGCGGCGGCTACTTCCTCTCGCGCTGCCCTGGCCGCGTGGGCGAGTGGCTGGCACTGACGGGCGACGCCATCGGCGCAGCCGATGCCATTGACTTCGGCCTGGCGGACGGCTTCCTGCCGGCGGGCCAGCAAGCGGCGGTGTGGGACGGTCTGGCGTTGCAGACGTTTGCCGACGGCGCTGCCGTTCAGCAGTGGGTCGCATCAAAATTTGTAGCTGCTGGCGCTTGCGCTGTAAGCGCTAGAGGCCAAATTGATCACTACTTCGCGTTGGATGATGCGGCGGCCATCGTGGCTGCGCTGGGGCAGTCTGACGACGAGTGGGCACGCGCCACGGCTGCCACGTTGCGCAAGCGCTCTCCACTGATGCTGCATGTCGTGCTGGAGCAGGTCCGCCGTGCGCGCAGCATGGGTCTGGCCGACGACTTGCGCATGGAGCGCGACATGGTTCGGCACTGCTTCTACCTGCGTCCCGGCCAGAGCGAGACGGTGGAGGGCATTCGCGCCCTGGCGGTGGACAAGGACCACAGCCCGCGCTGGAACCCCGCGCGCGTGGAGGATGTGGAGCCCGCGCTGGTGCAAGCGTTCTTCAAGAGCCCTTGGCCGGCGCACGCGCACCCGCTGGCGGCGCTGCGCTGATCTGCTGGTACACCGCCGTGGCCAGCGCCTGCAGCGTGGGCCGCGGCAGTTCGCCGCTGAGGGCGTAGCCAAAACCCTGGTCCACCCAGTAGAAACTGGACACGGTCCCTTCGTCGTGGAACTGGAACGCGGTGGTCGGTGCCGCCGCAGCCTGTAGGCCGTCGAGTGCGCCCAGGTACAGCGTGATTCGCGCGCCCGCGGCGTTCTGGTACATGAATTGCGCGCGCGCCCCGCTGCCGCCGGGCAGCAGGCGCCCGCCCATCAATTCGAACCCCTCGGCCTGCAGCCGCGGCACGGTGAGCGGGCGCGCCAGCCGCTTGGACAGCCACTGCACCAGGTGGTCCTGCTGCGCGGCCGCCACTTCCACAGGATGGCGCTGTTCGGGTTGGTAGACCGCGTGCGCCACGGCCGCCTGCTGCACGAACCGTTGCGGGGGGGCCGTGGCCAGTGTGGTTTGTTTGCCGTCCGTCGCATGCAGGCTCCAGCCCAGCCCGAACGCCAGCACCCAGCCCGCGGCAAAGCCGCCCCAACGGGCCCAGTGCTGTTGCGTGTCGTGTGCGTCTTGCAGGCGCTCTGCCGCCTGTACCAGCACATTGGGCACAGGCTGCCGCAACCAGTCAGCGTGCAGGGTCTGCAGCTGCGCACGCTGTTGCGCCCACGCTTCGGCACGCTGCCTCTGCGAGGAGTCCATGCGGGAGTGCAGCGACTCTGCCTGGGCGCGCGGCAGCCGGTCGTCCGCCAAAGCATGCAGATGCGTCTCGTCCGAAGGGCTGAAAGGGTCGGGCTTCATGGCGGGCTCACTACGGGCGGAAAGGGCGCTTCATTTCATGCGGCGCAAGGCAGTCGGGGTGGATGACGGCTGGGCGTGGACTGAGGGCTCCATCAATTCGCGCATGCGTGCGCGAGCGCGGGACAACCGCGACATCACCGTGCCTTCCGGTATACCCAGCACACGCGCCACGTCGGCATAGGCCATGTCTTCCAGTGTCACCAGGAGCAGCACGGCCCGTTGATCGACGGGCAGGCGTTGCAGGCAGCGGTCCAGGTCCATGGCTGTTTCGTGGGAGGCGTCAGGCGCGTCCGCGATGGCCGCCAGGGCATCCACATCCAGCGCCTGCACGGGCACCAGGCCGCGGCGCTGGTTGAGGTACAGGTTGTGCATCAGCGTGAAAAGCCAGGCGCGCAGATTGCTGCCGCCGCGCCACAGCAGCCACTTGCGGCAGGCGCGCTCCAGCGTGTCCTGCACCAGATCGTCGGCTGCCCATGCGTCGCCGGTGAGCGCGCGCGCATAGCGGCGCAACCCCGGCAGTTGCTCCACGATCTGGACGCGGTTCATGGACGCATTGTGGGGCTCATGGCTTGGCGGCGCGCCACAGGTTGTTCACGCCGTCCCCCGTCTTGTCGCCGGGCTTGCCGTCCTTGATCCAGTAGTACAGCGGCTTGCCCTTGTAGGCCACCTGCTTGCTGCCGTCGGCGCGCTGGATCAGACTGTAGCCTTCACCCGCGGGGGCGCTGGTGGCGGTCAGGGGTGGCCAGTTGGTGGCGCAGGCGCCGTTGCAGGCCGACTGGCCATCGCCCGCTACGTCCTTGTCGAAGGTGTAGAGCGTCATGCCGTTCGGGCCGACGAGCACGCCGTCCTGGGTGCTGACTTGCGCGGGCGCGAGGGAATAACAGCCGGCGAGTGCCAGCGCGGCGAGCAGGGAACTGAGCTTGGTCATGGTGTTCTCCGGAAGGGTGCCGGCCAGAGGAATTGTGGCCGGACGCTGGCATGAACACCGGGGGCGGTGCGTTTATTCCACCCTCCGCCAAAAAAAGATCAGCGGTGGCGGCTCTTCATGACGCGTTCCACCTCGCGCTTGCCTTCGCGCTCCTTGATGGTGTCGCGCTTGTCGTGCTCGGCCTTGCCCTTGGCCAAGGCAATCTCGCACTTGGCGCGGCCGTCTTTCCAGTGGAGATTCAGCGGCACCAGGGTGTAGCCTTTTTGCTCGACCTTGCCGATCAGGCGCCGGATTTCGTCCTTGTGCATCAGTAGCTTTTTGATGCGCGCCGCGTCGGGGCTGACGTGCGTGGACGCGGTCTTGAGCGGGTTGATCTGGCAGCCGATGAGAAACAGTTCCCCATCTTTGATGATCACGTAGCCGTCGGTAAGCTGCACCTTGCCCTCGCGCAGTGCCTTGACCTCCCAGCCGTGCAGCACCAGCCCCGCCTCGTAGCGCTCTTCAAAGAAATAGTTGTATGCCGCCTTCTTGTTGTCGGCGATGCGGGACGATGTGTCAGGTTTCTTGGCCATGGTGAATAGATGCGGCGCAAACCGGGAGATCAAGGGTCTCCCTACAATTGTTGTCGTCTCGCACCATCGATTCTAGGCCGGCTGTGCCACCAGGCCCATCCAGCCTTCGCCTGCATGAAAACTGTCAACAAGTCCGTCCTCATCTGGTACAGCCCCGAAGAAATGTTCGCCCTCGTGACGGACGTGGCCAAGTATCCGCAGTTCCTGCCGTGGTGCGACCACGCCACCGTCCTGGAAACCCATGCAAATGGCATGAAGGCGGAAGTGGGCATTGCGTTGGGCGGCATACGCAAGTCGTTTGTCACGCGCAATACGCATGAGCCCGGGCGCCGCGTCAAGATGGAGCTGGTGGAGGGCCCCTTCTCACAGCTCGACGGCGACTGGCACTTTCATCCTGTGGGGGACGGTACGCAGCGCGCATGCAAGGTCGAACTGCAGCTGAGCTACGGCTTTGACAACCGGGCATTGGCGGCGTTGGTCGGCCCCGTGTTTGACCGCATCGCCGCCACGTTCATCGATGCCTTCATCAAACGGGCCGAGCAGGTTTATGGCTGAAACCCCGCCCCCGCCGGGGCGGCTGCGCATCGCGGTGGCCATCTCGCGGCAACCTACCGATGTGCAGGAGTGGGTGGTGCTGCTTCCCGCTGGCGCTACGGTGGCCGATGCTCTGAGCGCCTGCGGACTGGATGCACAGGCTGAGGGGCTTGTCTGGGGCATTTGGGGCAGGGAAGGCAGACTGGACGATTTGCTGCACGATGGTGACCGCGTGGAAGGTTGCCGCCCCTTGCGGGTTGACCCGAAGCTGGCGCGCCGCCAGCGCTTTGCGCGCCAGGGCGCTCGTGCGGCGGGATTGTTCGCCAAACGCCGGCCGGGGGCCAAGTCCGGTTATTGAGAGTGCTTCCCAGCATGCGCTGAAAACAAAACGGCCGCCTCATCCATGCGGAAGGGCGGCCGGTGGCGGCGGTTATGGGGTAGCTGCTACTTGCAGTCGGAAGCGATGGTTGCTTCCGCTCGGCGTAATTCTGCTGCGCGGGTTGCGTCGTCCATGAAGCCCCGCTCCCCCTTGGCATTGACATTGCTCACCAACTGGCCGGGCGCCAACTGCTCCTTTGCGCGTTTGGCGCGCGCGCAGTTGTCGGCACGGGCCTTGGCCACGCGGTCCTCCTCCGCTTTCTTCTTGGCGGCTTCGGCGGCGTCAGCCTTGGCCTTGTTCTCCTCCAGCTGCTTGTCCTTGCCGCTGGCAGGCGCGGCGGCTTCGGATGCGGGGGCCGACGCTGGCGATGCGGGCGCTGCCATCGCGGTACGCGGCAGGGCGCGCTGCGGTTGCTTGAGGATGCTCTTGTCTGGAATGTCCTGTGGCGGCGGGCGGTCGCTGAACACCTTGCGCCCATCCTTGTCCACCCATTGCCATTGGGCCGATGCGCCCATGGCCCAGGCGCAGCCCAGCGCCAGCAGAAGAAGCTTGTGCGGTTTCATGCGGACGAGTGTAGCGGTGAGCGGCCGCACCCACCAAGGGGCGTTCACGCGGGGCGTGTGCGATTTGTCGCGCGGCGGGTACAATCCTTTTTTTGGAGCTTTCACATGCGCCTTCTTGGAAAAGCGCTCACCTTCGACGATGTGTTGTTGGTGCCGGCGTACTCCCAGGTCCTGCCCAAGGACACCTCCCTCGTCACGCGCTTCACGCGCAACATCACCCTGAACCTCCCGCTCGTGTCCGCCGCCATGGACACCGTGACCGAAGCGCGTCTGGCCATCGCCATCGCGCAAGAAGGGGGGATTGGCGTCATCCACAAGAACATGACGGCCGAGCAGCAGGCGGCCGAGGTGTCAAAGGTCAAGCGGCATGAATCCGGCGTGGTGCACGATCCCGTGGTCATCACGCCCGAGCACACGGTGCTGCAGGTGCTGGAACTGTCCGAGAACCTGGGCATCTCGGGCTTCCCGGTCTGTGATGGTGGCAAGGTGGTGGGCATCGTCACCAGCCGTGATGTGCGCTTCGAGACGCGCTACGACGTCAAGGTGCGTGAGATCATGACGCCGCGCGAGAAGCTGATCACCGTCAACGAAAAAGACGGCACCACTCCGGCCCAGGCCAAGGCACTGCTCAACCGCCACAAGCTGGAGCGCCTGCTGGTGGTGAACGACGCCTTTGAGCTCAAGGGCCTCATCACGGTCAAGGACATCAACAAGCAGACCACGTTCCCCAACGCCGCGCGCGATGCGGCAGGCCGCCTGCGCGTGGCCGCTGCCGTGGGCGTCGGCGCGGGCACCGAAGAGCGCGTGGCGTTGCTGGTCAAGGCCGGTGTGGATGCCATCGTGGTAGATACAGCCCACGGCCACAGCAAAGGTGTGATCGACCGCGTGCGCTGGGTCAAGCAGAACTACCCGCAGGTGGACGTGATCGGTGGCAACATCGCCACCGGCGCTGCCGCGCTGGCCCTGGCCGAGGCAGGCGCCGATGCGGTCAAGGTCGGCATCGGTCCCGGCTCCATCTGCACCACACGCATCGTGGCTGGCGTGGGTGTGCCCCAGATCATGGCCATCGACAGCGTCGCCACCGCGCTTCAGGGCACAGGTGTGCCGCTGATCGCCGATGGCGGCATCCGCTTCTCGGGGGATATCGCCAAGGCGCTGGCCGCAGGCGCGTCGACCATCATGATGGGCGGCATGTTCGCTGGCACCGAAGAAGCGCCGGGCGAAGTCATCCTGTACCAGGGCCGCTCCTACAAAAGTTACCGTGGCATGGGCTCGATCGGCGCCATGCAGCAGGGCTCGGCCGACCGCTACTTCCAGGAAGCCACCACGGGCAATCCCAACGCCGACAAGCTGGTGCCCGAAGGCATCGAAGGCCGCGTGCCCTACAAGGGCTCCATGGTGTCCATCGTGTTCCAGATGGCCGGCGGCGTGCGTGCGGCCATGGGCTACTGTGGTTGCGCAACCATCGAAGAGATGAACAACAAGGCCGAATTCGTGGAGATCACGGCGGCTGGCATCCGCGAGTCGCACGTGCACGACGTGCAGATCACCAAGGAAGCCCCTAACTACCGGGCGGACTGAGTCTTCGCCATTCCGCAGGCCCGAACCCGTCTCCAGGTGTTCGGGCCTTTTGTCTTTTACCGACCCTGTCGCTCTCCATGCAACACGACAAGATCCTCATCCTCGACTTCGGCTCCCAGGTCACCCAACTCATCGCGCGCCGCGTGCGCGAGACGCATGTCTACTGCGAGGTCCACCCCTGCGACGTGAGCAGCGACTGGGTGCGCCAGTTCGCCGCAGACGGCAAGCTCAAGGGTGTGATCCTGTCGGGCAGCCACGCCAGCGTTTACGAAGTGGACGACCGCGCCCCCGACGCCGTGTTCGAGTTGGGCGTGCCCGTGCTGGGCATCTGCTACGGCATGCAGACCATGGCCGCGCAACTGGGCGGCAAGGTCGAGGGCTCGCACAGCCGCGAGTTCGGCTATGCCGAAGTCCGCGCCCATGGCCATACCGCGCTGCTCAAGGGCATCGAGGATTTCTCCACGCCCGAGGGCCACGGCATGCTGAAGGTGTGGATGAGCCACGGCGACAAGGTCACCGAGCTGCCTCCCGGTTTCAAGCTGATGTGCTCTACCGCCAGCTGCCCCATCGCCGGCATGGCGGACGAAACGCGGCGCTTCTACGCCGTGCAATTCCACCCCGAGGTCACGCACACGGTGCAGGGCGCCGCGCTGCTCAACCGCTTCGTGCGCGAGATCTGTGGCGCCCAGGCGGACTGGATCATGCGCGACCACATCGAGGAAGCCGTGCAAAAGATCCGCGAGCAGGTGGGCGACGAGGAAGTGATCCTGGGCCTGTCTGGCGGCGTGGATTCGTCGGTGGCTGCGGCCCTGATCCACCGTGCGATTGGCGACCAGCTCACCTGCGTGTTCGTGGACCACGGCCTGCTGCGCCTCAACGAAGGCGATATGGTCATGGACATGTTCGCAGGCAAGCTGCACGCGAAGGTGGTGCGCGTGGATGCCTCGGACCTGTTCCTGGGTGAGCTGGCCGGTGTGTCCGAGCCCGAGCAAAAGCGCAAGATCATCGGCCGCCTCTTCGTGGACGTGTTCAAGGCCGAAGCCGAAAAGCTCAAGGCCAGCGGCCAGGGCCACAAGGGCGCGACCTTCCTGGCGCAAGGCACCATCTACCCCGACGTGATCGAGTCCGGCGGTGCCAAGAGCAAGAAGGCCGTCACCATCAAGAGCCACCACAACGTGGGTGGGCTGCCCGAGCAACTCGGCCTCAAACTGCTGGAGCCGCTGCGCGACCTGTTCAAGGACGAGGTGCGTGAGCTCGGCGTGGCCCTGGGACTGCCGCGCAAAATGGTCTACCGCCATCCGTTCCCCGGCCCGGGCCTGGGCGTGCGCATTCTGGGCGAGGTGAAGAAGGAATACGCCGACCTGCTGCGCCGCGCCGATGCCATCTTCATCGAAGAGCTGCGCAACTTCACCGACGAAGCCACGGGCAAGACCTGGTACGACCTCACCAGCCAGGCCTTCACCGTGTTCCTGCCGGTCAAGAGCGTGGGCGTGATGGGCGATGGCCGCACCTACGACTATGTGGTGGCACTGCGCGCGGTGCAGACCAGCGACTTCATGACAGCCGACTGGGCGGAGTTGCCCTACGCGCTGTTGAAGAAGGTCTCCAGCCGCATCATCAATGAGGTGCGCGGCATCAACCGCGTGACCTACGACGTGTCGAGCAAGCCGCCTGCCACCATCGAGTGGGAGTGATTGGGCGTCTGGCATCGGCTGGCATCTAGTAGCACGAAAACACCCCTAAGCCCGCGTCATTGCGGGCTTTTTTGTGATCTCGTTCGGCACCGCCTGGCAACATTTGGCATCGCCAAGCACCGTTTTTTCATGGCATGATGGATGGCATTGAATGCTTCTATGCCATGAGAAGTCGCCGATACCATGCAACCACCTTGCCGAATGTTCATGGTATCGAGTTTGCGTAATACGATGATTTAATTGATGTTTTACGCCAGGGCGGCCGGTCTTCGGATCATGGTATTTGAGCTGAATCAGGGCGAGAACCATGTTGACCGATACCAAGCTGCGCAACCTCAAGCCGAAGGACAAGCTCTACAAGGTGAATGACCGTGACGGCCTCTATGTAGCCGTCACGGCCGCCGGAGCGATCTCGTTCCGCTACAACTACTCGATCCACGGTAGGCAGGAGACCATCACCTTCGGCCGCTACGGTGTCGGCGGGATCACCCTGGCGGAAGCCCGCGAGCGGTTGGGCGAGGCCAAGAAGATGATCGCGGCCGGGAAGTCGCCGGCCAAGGAAAAGGCGCGGGACAAGGCCCGCGTCAAGGACGCGGAGACGTTCGGGGCCTGGGCGGAAAAGTGGCTGCGCGGCTACCAGATGGCCGACTCCACCCGCGACATGCGCCGCTCGGTCTACGAGCGCGAGCTGAAGCCAAAGTTCGGCAATCAGAAGCTGGTGGAGATCACCCACGAAGACCTGCGCGCGCTGACCGATGCCATCGTCGAGCGCGGCGCGCCGGCGACGGCCGTGCATGTCCGCGAGGTGGTGCTCCAGGTCTTTCGCTGGGCCATCGAGCGCGGCCAGAAGGTCGAGAACCCGGCCGAGCTGGTACGCCCGACGACCATTGCCAAGTTCGAGCCGCGCGACCGTGCGCTGACGCCCGACGAGATCGGCCTGATGTACCAGTACATGGAGCGCATCGGCACAGCGCCATCCATTCGGGCGGCGGCCAAGCTGCTGCTGTTGACGATGGTGCGCAAGAGCGAGCTGACCAACGCGACCTGGAGCGAGATCAATTTCAGCGACGCGCTTTGGACGATCCCGAAGGAGCGGATGAAGCGGCGCAATCCGCATCTGGTGTTCCTGTCCCGGCAGGCGCTGGACATCTTCATCGCCCTGAAAACCTTCGCGGGGGGATCGGACTACGTGCTTCCGTCGCGATATGACTCGGACTTACCCATGAGCAGCGCCACGCTCAACCAGGTGCTGACGCTGACGTATCGGCTGGCGCAAAAGGAAGGGAAGTCGCTCGCCAAGTTCGGGCCGCATGACTTGCGGCGCACGGCCAGTACGTTGCTGCATGAGGCCGGCTACAACACGGACTGGATCGAGAAGTGCCTGGCGCACGAACAGCGGGGCGTCAGGGCCGTCTACAACAAGGCCGAGTACCGCGAGCAGCGCACGGCGATGTTGCAGGACTGGGCGGACATGATCGACGAATGGACGCTGAGACGGCCGAAGGCGTAAGTCAGAGGAGGGCGGGTTCAGCAGCGCCGCCCGAGCATCGAGGTGTGGCTTCGCGCGTCATTGACACTTGAGGGGCGCGGCGTTTTAGCGGCTAAAAAGTGGCGGCTGCGACCGACTGAGTGAAGCCTGGCCGCATCGCCTGAGTGCCCGACGACTTCCGCGCCTCGATCCATTCCTCGACCTCGGCCAAGTCCCAGGCAACGTTTCGGCTGGTGAGTGCGATCCGGCGCGGAAACTCCCCGCGCTGCTCCATGTTGAAGATCGTGCGCTCAGACAGCGGGATCATTGCCAGTAGCTTCTTCCGATTGATGAGCGTCTTGCTTGTCGTTGCCTGCATCCCCTGGCCTCTTTCAGTCACTTGCGAACATGTGCCTGATGGTGCCTGGCAATGCGGATTGTTTCGTCCTATTAGTTGGTCAATTAGGTTGACGCCGTGAGCGCGGCTTTGTACTCAAGCGGAACATCGCGGGGATCGCCGCCAGCGCCTTCGATACCGCTTGGCGCTCGATGCCGAGCTTTCGCGCAATCTCCGACTGATTGAGTCCAGACCGCTGGAGCATCAGCATCTGCTTTTTGCGATCCGATAGCTTCGAGTCCACCATCAGCCGTGCTTGATTGCGCAGCTCTGCCTTGTCCGCCGGCTGTAAGGTCTGGCCTGCGACATAGTGGAAGAAGTAGCTGTCAACCAGTTGATCGCCCGATTTCACTTGGGCAGTGGCCGGCTTCGCGCATTGCTGGTTGAGTCTCGCCAGTTCGAGGTCGAATTGCGCGAGGGATCGCCTTGCTTGTCTGTAGACAGGGTTCCATGCGCCGCTCGGCAATTTAGGCCGGTGATCCAGGCAATACAGGCTGCTTAGTCGAAGCTTTTCCTCTGGATCGTCCGCCTTCGGATCATCGCTCCCGCCGGCGAATGAGGTCAGCTCGGCGAGTGATCCGCAGAACCGGCAGAACCCCTGGAGGCGTTCGCCATTCAGTCGGGTGTCGCGCACCTTCGACTTCACCGGCCGTTTGCAGGCGCAGTCCCATACAAGCCCGATCAACGATTCGAGTGTTGCAACAAACCGCCGATCTCTTGGCGTCTGCCTATCCTCCGTTTTGATGAACTGGCGCAGCAACTGCCGCTGCATGCGAACCATCGCATCAAGTCCAACCAGTCGAATGATTCCGCTGAAGCTCACCCCTGTTCCTGCTCCGGGGATATGGCCCAAGTAGCGTTGTGGCAGCGTCGCCGTGTACGCAGCCACGGCGGGGTCAATGAGTTCCTGTAACAGCCCAACGATGGGGTAGCGCCGCGAGGAGGCGGAATACGGCCGCCAGCGATCCTCAAACTGCCCGATGGCTTCCGAGACAGTGGGATCGCAGCCTTCCCAGATGACAATGGTTGGATCATTCTTCATGTCAACCATTTTGGACAACTAATAAGATGTAGGCAACCCCCAATAACGCCTAACCTTCGTAGCAATTCAGTTGATAACGGAGGTTTACGCAATGACGATAGAAGACACGCTACTGCAACGCTTCGGCCCGCTGCTGAGCATGGCACAGCTCGCCTCCGTCCTGGATCGATCACCGGATGGGCTGCGGGTCAGCTTGCGCACGACGAGCGAATGGGCGGGGCGAATCAACAAGGCTCGCTTGAAGATCGGTCGGCGCGTCTACTTTCGAACCTCGCAGATCGCCGAGGTGCTGAGCGACGAATCCCTGTACGGAACGGGGAACTGAGTCGTGGCGATTGACGTCCTGGCGGCGTTCGAGTGCGAACCGCCGGTGCTGGACTTCATATGGCCGGGCTTCCTCGCGGGAACCGTCGGCGCGCTCGTCGCCCCAGGGGCCACGGGCAAGAGCTTCTGGGCGCTGGAAGCGGCCATGAGCATCGCATGCAGCGTTGCAGGCGGCGACCTCGTGGGCCTGGCCCCCGCACACACCGGGCGCGTGGTCTATCTGGCCGGGGAAGACCCGCCGCCCGCGCTTGTCCGGCGCATTCACGCCATCGGCCAGCACCTCGGGCATACAGCCCGCCAAGCCATCGCCGAGAACCTCGTGCTTGAGCCGATCATGGGCAAGCGCCTGAACGTCATGGACGAGGCTCACTTGCGCCGCGTCATCGAGTACAGCGCCGGGGCGAGGCTGATCGTGCTGGACACCCTGAGCCGCATCCACGCCCTCGATGAGAACAGCAACGGCAACATGGCCCACCTCGTGGCCGTGCTGGAGCAGGTCGCGGCTACCACGGGCGCATCCGTGCTCTACCTGCACCACGTCAGCAAAGGAAGCGCCCGCGAAGGGCAGACCGACCAGCAGCAGGCCGCGCGTGGCGCGTCCGCGCTGATCGACAACGCCAGGTGGTGCGGTTACGTCGCCCGCATGACTGAGGACGAGGCGAAGCGCCTCAGCGACCGCGCCCATGACCGGCAGCCCATCGGCGATGAGCGGCGCGGCTTCTTCGTGCGTTTCGGCGTCAGCAAGCAGAACTACGACGCCACGCCGCTTGATCGCTGGTACATGCGGCACGCCGGCGGCGTGCTGGTGCCGGTGGAGCTGTATGTGGCCAGCCGGAATGAGGAGAAGGGACGTGACGGTCGGAGGCGAGGCGATGGCTTTTGACCTCACCCATGCCAGGCACGATCCAATGCACTGCTTGGTCCCCGGCTTGTTCCGCAGTCTCAAGCGCGGCGAACGGAAGAAGCTCAAGCTCGATGTGACGTATCACTACGCCGAAAATGAACTAGCGCGGTTCGTCGGATTCGAGCCTCTTGGTGCAGATGACATGCGGCTGCTGCAAGGTCTTGTGGCTCTTGGAGGGCCGAAGGGCATCATCCTGACGCCAGAGCCAACAGCGGACTTGCCGAAGCAACTCCGTCTATTCCTTGAGCCGAAGTTCGACGCGGTAGGGCAGGATGCGCTGGTCGTGAGAGAGAGTATGACCAGCCTGCTAGGCGAAATCGGCTTGACCGATGGCGGCGACAATATCAGGGCGATCAAGGCGAGCTTGCTGCGCATGGCAAACGTGACGGTGGTCGTCACCAAGGGGAGCAGGCAAAGGTCTTTTCACCTGATGAGCTACGCCTTCGACGAGGAGGACGGACGGCTATTCGTCGCGCTGAATCCTCAGATTGCAGAGGCGATTCTTGGGCGTCGCCCGTATACCCGCATCGAGATGGCCGAGGTGCGGGCGCTACAGACTGACCCGGCCCGTCTGATTCACCAGCGGCTATGCGGCTGGATCGATCCGGGCAAAGCCGGGCGTGTGGAACTGGATACCCTTTCCGGTTATGTCTGGCCGGACCAGGCGAACGCCGAGGCCATGAAGAAGCGCCGCCAGAAGGCCCGCAAGGCTCTGGCCGAGCTTGCCACCGTGGGATGGAAGGTCAGCGAGTATGCGGCAGGGAAGTGGGAAATTGGCAGGCCGAAGCCCGTAGTAACGTTCCCCAAGCTCCGTAGCAACGTTCCCCTTCACCCGTAGCAACGTTCCCTGCCTTAAACCGGAAAACAGAGCAACGGCGCGGGCTTGCGGCTAGTCCGCAAATTCCATCCATGATCTTCCAAGATCATCCACTAGGCGCGGCACTTGCCGCCGCCCTTTAGGGCGACGCCAAGTCCTTGCCGATGGTCGGCCTGCGGCCGAGTTGTACGCCAGAAGGGCGGTCAGCTCCGGCCGGTTCTTTTTAGCGGCTGAAACGCTGCGCCCCTCAAGTGTCAATAGGCAGGTGTTGTATGTTGTATGTTGTAGCGCGCTACAACATACAACAGTTCAATTCAATGCCCTGGCCACGTCATGAGATCGGCCTTTCTTTCGCGCGCTACGTCGAGCTGCAGCATCGTCATCTCCGGCGAGGCTGGCCATGTCCGGGCCATGGTCGACCATCGCCACGTCCGACGATGCACCGAGGGCCCCATCGCCAGTTCTGACGATGACGGCCGCCGGCGCTGGAGCTCGCATCGCCACTTCTGACGATCCGATCCTCTCTTTGACACTTGAGGGGCCGAGCGGCGGGGATCTCCCGGCCTACTCCCCTCTTGGCGTTCAATTTTCCGTGCTGAATGAGCTTCCATCCCTGTTTCGATGGGCGTGCCTGTGTCATCGGCTCCATGTCAACCATTTCGGCCAATTATTGGAATGTTGTGTAGGCCAGCACTCCGTAACCTTCGGAGTAGTTCAGTTGATAACGGAGGTTTACGGACATGGCGACGACAGAAAGCAGCTACCCCGAGGAGCTGGCCGCACGGCTGGCTCTTCAGCAGAAGACCTCGCAAACAAAGCGCAGGGACTACCTGGCCGCTTTCATGGCGGTGCGCTCGGACGTGAAGGAAGCGATGGAGGCCGGCTACGCGCTCAAGATCATCTGGGAGCACCTGCGCGAGGTCGGGCGCATCCCTTTCCGGTATGAGACGTTCCTGAAGTACGTTCGCCAGCACATCACCAATGCGCGGCCTAGCTCCATGGGGCAGGGTACGAAGTAAGCAAAGTTCCATGCTCAATCGCTGCAAGCGCATGGCTGAAACGCTGTTACCGGCCTCTTGGATCGCTGCAAGCACGCGGACATTGGCAATTTCCGTTGGTTTTCCCGCTGTTGGCGCGCTGTTGCGAAGCAACGGTGCGGTTACAGCGCGAAGTTCGATGAGTCATACGAGGCAAAAACAACGCCGTAAGGCGGGCAGGATGTGTGAAGTAGGCCCACCGGCAAGCCGGTTGTCCTTCTTCACTGTCCCTTATTCGCGCGGGGCGCTCAACGGGCATCCTGCTCTGCGAGGCTGCCGGCTACCGCCGGTTGGAGGACACATGGGTGACGAGAATCGAATCACCAGGAAGGGCAGCCCGCCGATCAAGGTGTACTGCCTTCCAGAAGAACGCGAACTGATTGAGGCGAACGCCAAGATGGCGGGGATCAGCGTGGCGCGCTATCTGCGCGACGTAGGCCAGGGCTACCAGGTCAAGGGAGTCATGGACTACCACTACGTGCGCGAGCTGATGCGGGTGAATGGCGACCTTGGCCGGCTGGGCGGATTGCTCAAGCTCTGGCTAACCGACGATCCGCGCACTGCCCGTTTCGGCGATGCAACGATCCTCGCCCTGTTGGCTCGGATCGAAGCTACTCAGGGTGAAATGAGTCGGCTTATGAAATCGGTGGTGCAGCCGAGGGCCGACCGTTGAGAGTTTTAGCGGCTAAATTTCCGTGTGCCGGACGCGACACGAGGCACTTCCAGGCCGCCGGCCTGAGCGTTATCAACTCTCGGGAGGACGCATAAGGCCAGGGACACCCCGTAAAGGCCGAGAGCAGAACCACCGAAGCCCGGGCCTCAGTGCCAAGGGCGATACCGATTAGCTAGTGGCGTAGCTCTTCGATGAAACCTTGCCGTGGGCAAGCGCGAGCTTGGTCAAGGCATTGCCTTTCTTTCATCGAATGGAGATTGCGACCATGAAGCACGTCCGTTTTTTAGCGGCTAAAACCGCGCTCGCCGCCGCTCTGGCCGGCAGCATCATCGTCACCCCGGCGCAGGCCGGCATCCCCGTCATCGACGGCGGCAACCTGGTGCAGAACGTCATGACCGCCATTGAGTCGGTGGCGCAGACGCTCAAGCAGATCGAGCAGTACCAGACTCAATTGCAGCAGTACGAAAACATGCTGCAAAACACCATGGCTCCGGCCGCCTATATCTGGGACCAGGCGCAGTCCACCATCAACGGACTGATGGCCGCCACCGACACGCTGAACTACTACCGGAATCAGCTCGGCAGCATCGATGCGTACCTGGGCAAGTTCCAGGATGTGGCCTATTACCGTGGTTCGCCTTGCTTCTCGGCCGCTGGGTGCTCGGATGCCGAGCGCGCTGCGATGGAGCAAAACCGCAGCCTGGCGAGCGAGAGTCAGAAGAAGGCGAACGACGCGCTTTTCAAGGGCCTGGAGCAACAGCAGCGCAACCTTTCCGCCGATGCTCGCCAGCTCGAACGGCTCCAGTCCGCCGCGCAGGGCGCGACCGGGCAGATGCAGGCCATCGGCTACGCCAACCAGCTCGCCGCCAACCAGGCAAACCAGCTTCTGCAAATCCGTGGCCTGCTGATCGCACAGCAGAACGCCGCGACGGCCAGGATGCAGGCGCAGGCCGACCTAGAGGCGCAACAGCAGGCCGCCGGCGCGACTTCCCGGGAGTCCAGGATCGAGCGGACGGCCAACCCGAGAAACTGGCTCGAACTGACCCGCTGACGGAGGCCCTGCACCATGAAGAAAACGATGCTGCTTACCGGCCTCGTGGTGGTGCTGGTGGCTGGTTGCGACAACAAGCCGGCCATCCCGCCCATGCCCGAGGTCAATGACACCAATTGCCAGATCGAGGCGATCAAGAAGATCGAGGACAGGGTCACGCGCGAGAAATTCGCCGGGCTGTGCTCGCGCCGGTCGCCGGCTGCCGGCGGCATCGCGCCGACCGAGAAGCCCATGAACTGGCTCGAACTGGCCGACCCGAAAGACCAGAAGGAGGCGAAGCCATGAAAACACTGCACAAGGCGGCGCTGATCGGCGTCGCCCTCGCGCTTTACTCCACCGCCGCATCGGCCCAACTCACCAATCAGGGGATGCTTGACCAGGTGGTGATGGAGTTCGCCACGCGAGCCACGTCCTGGCAGACGGTGGTGATGAATGCCGCGACGTTCCTGTTCTGGACGCTGGGCACGATCTCGCTGGTTTTCACCTTCGGCTTCATGGCGCTGCGCAAGGCTGACATTGGCGAGTTCTTCGCCGAGTTCATCAGGTTCATCCTGTTCTTCGGCTTCTTCCTCTGGCTGTTGCGCAACGGCCCGGCCTTCGCCAACTCGATCATCCAGTCACTGGCCCGGATCGGCGAGCAGGCGTCCGGGGTGGCGTCGGTGACACCCTCGGGCATTGTGGATATCGGCTTCATGATCTTGAAGCAGGCATTCAGGAACTCGTCGATCTGGTCGCCCGTGGATAGCTTCATCGGTGTGGCCTTGAGCGTCGGCATCCTGATCCTGCTGGCTGTTGTCGCCGTGAATATGTTGCTGCTGCTCGTATCAGGCTGGCTGCTGATGTACGCCGGAATCTTCTTCCTCGGCTTCGGTGGAAGCCGTTGGACTTCCGACATGGCGATCAACTACTACAAGACCGTGCTGGGCGTGGCCGCGCAGATCATGACGATGGTGCTCCTGGTCGGCATCGGGAACGACCTGCTTTCCAGCTTCTACGCCAGGATGAACACCGGCACCCTGAACTTTGAAGAGCTGGGCGTGATGCTGGTGTTCTGCGTGGCGTTGCTCATGCTGGTCAATCGTGTGCCCCCGCTTGTCGCCGGCATCATCACCGGCTCGGGGATCGGTGGCGCTGGCGGCATTGGCAACTTCGGTGCAGGTGCCGCCATCGGTGCGGCTATGGGCGCGGCGAGTATGGCCGCCGGAGCGGCCAGCGTGGCTGGCGCGGCCGTGATGGGCGGTGCGGCCTCGGCCGCCGGCGGCATGTCGGCGATTAGGGCGGCGTTCGAGAAAGCAGGGGCTAGCGCCGGTGGCGAGTCGGGCGGAGTGCCCATGTTTGGTGGTGGTGCTGGCGGTGATTCCGACGCTGGACCGTTCGCGCAGGCGGCGGGCTTTGGTGGCGGCGGTTCCAGTGCCGGCACAAGTACGCCGCTCGGCCAGGCGGCTGGCTTTTACAGCTCTGGAAGCTCCAGCAATTCGGGCGGCAGCGGCGGCGAATCGAGGGGCGGCGACAAAGCCGGCTCCAGCTCGAAGGGTAGCGGCGATGGCGGCGGCTCGAAGGCCGGCGGCGGCAGCGACGCTGGCGGCCAAGCCGGCCGAGGTGCGGGAGGTCTTGTCGCTGCGACGGCTACGAACCTGGTGCAAGGCATTGGCGACGTTGCGAAGGCCAAGGCGGCCAGCATCCGCGACGCCGCCGCCGAACGCATCGCCGACACCACCGGCGGGAAGATCGCCGCCGCAATCCGGGCGAGCAGCCAGACAGACCGGGCGGTCGACGATGTGCCCAGCTTTGGCGGCAACAGCCTGGCAGGGGCCGATTCGGCTGCTGCTGATCCTGATGATGAAGTGGCCGCGTTCGCCAACCGCGACAAGGAGGTATGACGATGACGCCGAGAGGATTTTTCGACTGCCTGGACGTTGCCGCTGCCGAGCAGCGCCAGGCGCAGGCGGTTGAGGTTGAGCCGGTCGACGATCAATCGACTGATGCAGACCCGGCGGCAGAAGTTGCGGCCTTTGTTGATCGACCTGCTCCGCCCGTCATTGAGGCCACCAAGCTGGCGGCCAGGTCGGGCGGCTACGCCAGCAGCTACGGCAGCAGCGCGAGAAGCACGCCGCTGGCCGAGGCCGCCGGCTTCTACGGCACCGGCAGCCGATAGGCGCGTCGGNTCCACAACCCACCTGTTAGAGAGGTGAATCATGGCAACCCTGAATCCTACCAATGCAACGCAGGCCGTTCATCATGCAGCCGTGCAACTCGCCGCGCTCGACTGGCTAGACCAGGACGCGGCGCGGCAGCTCGGGCCGCTCGCCGAGGCCGTGGCGAACGCTTTCATGGTCGTGTTTTACCAGGCCGAGACGGGCCAGGCGACACCTGCCGACTTTCGCGAGGCCCTGGACGCGGTGCGGCAGTCACTCGGCGCCGCGTAGGCACGCGCACCAGGAGCAGCAAGGGCGGCCATTGGCCGCCCTTGTCATTTCCGGGCCTGCATCGTCAAAGGTGACGATGTGCGCTGGCGTGCTCGAGCATCGCCAGATCGGACGATGACGGCCGCTCTGGCCTTCTCCCTTGGCGTGGATCTCGCATCGTCGCTTCTAGCGATGAGATCCAGCGCACCAGAACGGCGCACGTCGAGCTGCAGCACCGCCAGGAATGGCGATGCTGGCCAGCTCTCCTACTCGATGCCGTGCATGGCCTTCGCCCGCGCTGCGACGGCCTGTGCGTGTTCGATATAGGCCGGGTCGGCTGTGGCCTCGGCTTCGGCCAGGAAGGTGCTGATCGCCTCGGCCGAGGTCAGCGTCTCGGCCGGGTCGAAAGGCGTCAGCTCACGGCCAACGGCCGGCGCATCCACCCATTCGCGTTGTTCCGGCGGCAGTGGATACACGCCGGCGGCTTCGGCCTCGGCCAGCAGCTCGGCCAGGGTGTAGCGCACCTGGTCAGGCGTGACGGCGCGGGCGGGATCGGCCTTCAAGGCGTCATAGGCCGGGCCGACCTTCTCATGCAGCCAGTTTTCCAGGTTCTTCGAGCCTGTCATCGACTGGCCTCATCAAGCATGGATGCCAGGCGCTCCAGGTCATTGACCGATTGCGAGCGAAAGCGGCCGGTCAGCAGCTCGTGCAGCGCGGCCGGCGTCAATCCGAGAAGCGTAGCCGCTTGCTCGGTCGACAACTGTTGCGCCTTGATGGCCTGGCCGATCTTGGTGACGAGTCGGGTCTTGACCAGCATTTCGCCGGCGTCGGGATAGCCCAGGTCGGCATAGACGTTGGCGCTGCCGTGCTGAATGTTCGGGGTGTCGTCAGCGTTCAGGTCGGCCAGCAGCTCGGCGACTGTGGCGAACCGCCCCGAGACACGGCCGGCGCGGCTGTCTGCAATCGCTTCCTCGGTTTCCTTCCTGCCCATCGCACACCTCACGCTGATGTTGCCTAGCCCGTCTCATCCAGATGAGGCCACAGAGAGCACGGCTTTGAAAGGTCAAAGGGTACTACGTTGCCTGATTTTTCCGGGAAGCGACATGCGACCCCTTCTTGGCGTAATCCATCTACGACTTGGCCGGCCGAAGCACATGGTGTTGCCATCGAGCCGGTGCCGCGAGGCCGCCGCAGGACAGGGGCATCGGCCGAATCCGTAGCTTCGTGCACATGAGATTCGGGGTTCATTTGGGTGGATCAGATGGTAAACTTGGCCAAACTTTGGAAGACTTCGCCGCGCGACACCAAGCGAGCCGCCTGATATGAACCAACCTGATAGCGAAATTCTCACGCTGGATGAAGTGGCGGTCTACCTCAAGGCAGGGAAGAAGACCGTTTACCGGCTGGCCCAGCAGGGGGAGATACCGGGATTCAAGCTGGGCGGCACCTGGCGGTTTCGTCGCAGCGAGTTGGATCGCTGGATTGCCGCGCAGATAGCCGAGAAAACTCAGGACAAGACATGAGCGCCCCGCAAAACGACAACAACCTGGCGACCTCGCCCAGAGGGGGGGCTACACGCCCATGAATGCCGTAGAAATCGAACAGGCCATCACAGACCTTGCGGAGCAGCCCTTTGACCCCGCAGAGTTCCCCTACGCCTTCCTTGAAGCCTTTGGCAACAAGGCGACGACCATCAAGCGCCTGCGCGCGGGGGCGTCGAACAAGTCTGACCTCGGCGGTGTTCTCCAGACCAGCAACATCCACATCTTGACGTGCGACGCAGGGCGGGTGACCCAGACGCTGGCCGCCCTCAAAGCCAGCCCGGCGACGGTCAAGGCCAAGGCGAAGTTCATCCTCGCCACGGACGGCGCGGACTTCGAGGCCGAAGACCTGACCAGCGGCGAGACCGTTGCCTGCGCCTTCAAGGACTTCCCGGATCACTTCGGCTTCTTCCTGCCGCTGGCGGGCATCAGCACCGTCCGCCAGATCAGCGAAAACGCCTTCGACATCCGGGCCACCAGCCGCCTGAACCGCCTGTACGTCGAACTGCTAAAAGACAATCCCGACTGGGGGAAGGCCGAGCGCCGCCACGACATGAACCACTTCATGGCGCGGCTCATTTTCTGCTTCTTCGCTGAGGATACCGACATCTTCGTCGGCAAGGCCCGCTTCACCGAAACCGTGGCAACGATGAGCGCCAAGGACTCGACGAATACGCACGAGGTCATCGCTACGTTGTTCCGCGCCATGAACACCAAGCGCGAGGATCGGGTAGCCGCCAACATCCCACGATGGGCGGAGGATTTCCCCTACGTAAACGGCCAGTTGTTCGCGGGCAGCGACGCAGTGCCTCGGTTCAGCAAGATCGCCCGGTCCTACCTGCTCCACGTTGGCGGCCTCGATTGGACCAAGATCAACCCCGATATCTTCGGCTCGATGATTCAGGCCGTCGCCGACGACGAGGAGCGCGGCGAGCTGGGCATGCACTACACCAGCGTCCCCAACATCCTTAAGGTGCTGAACCCGCTGTTCCTCGACGACCTGCGTGCGCGGCTGGCAGAGGCGGGCGACAACCACCGCACCCTGCTGAACCTGCGCAAACGCATGGCGAAGATCAGGGTCTTTGACCCCGCCTGCGGTTCCGGCAACTTCCTTGTTATCGCCTATAAGGAAATGCGCGCCATCGAGGCCGAGATTAATCGTCGGCGCGGCGAGCCTGACCGTGCATCAGAAATCCCGCTCACGAACTTTCGAGGGATCGAGCTGCGCGACTTCCCGGCTGAGATCGCACGCCTCGCGCTGGTCATCGCCGAGTACCAGTGCGATGTGTTGTACCGAGGCCAGAAGCTAGCGCTCTTAGAGTTCCTGCCACTGCGCAATGAGAACTGGATCACCTGTGGCAATGCGCTTCGCCTTGATTGGCTGAGCATCTGTCCACCAACAGGGACCGGAGTAAAGCTTATTAGCGACGATCTATTCCAGACGCCGCTGGATCAGGCGCAGATCGATTTTGAGAATGAGGGCGGGGAGACGTATATCTGTGGTAACCCGCCATATAGAGGAAGCAAGTGGCAAGATCAAGAACAGAAGGCGGATCTCGCGCGTGCATGGTCCGAGCACCCGCAACTCGCCAAGACTACCGACTTCGTATCGGGCTGGATCGCTGCATATCTCAAGTATGCCCGCTTGGTGCCAGATGCGATGGCGGCCTTCGTTACCACTAACAGCATCTGTCAAGGTCAGCAGGCATCCGAGATTTGGCCCGTGGTGACTCAACAAGGGAGAGAACTTCGATTCGCACACGCTCCATTTACGTGGAAGAATCTCGCGGTCCATAACGCCGGCGTCACTGTGATCATTATTGGTCTAGGTCCAAAATCGTCTTCGTCGAAGCGTGTATTCGGAGACGATGGCCTCGTACGCGAGTGTGAAGTCATCGGGCCGTATCTCGTGCCCAATATGCCGGATACCGTCACGAAGGCCAACAGACCGTTAGGCCCTCAATCCACTATGCTGTTTGGAAACATGCCTAGAGACGGAGGGCACTTGTTCCTTACACAGCAAGAAGCGCGCGAGCTTCGGCTGAACCCCAGCACCAACTCTTACGTGCGCAGATTCCTTGGCTCCGACGAACTGATCAACGGCAAGCTTCGTTTTTGTCTCTGGATCGAAGAGGGAGAGGCCGAGGCAGCTAAGAGAAATTCATTCATCGCCGACCGGCTTGCACTCGTCGCTGATAACAGGCGCCGATCTCCGGCCGAATCTACGCGCGCGTTCGCGGACTCACCTCACCGCTTTGTCCAGATTGCGGGCACGGCGAAGAGATCGGCGATCGTCGTGCCAAGGGTATCCTCTGAAAACCGCGAGTATCTGCCGGTCGATCTCGTGACCGCCGACTGCATCATTGGGGACCGAAATTTCGCTCTTTACGATGCGCCCCTTTGGAATATGGCGCTGATAGCCTCTCGTCTTCACTGGGTCTGGATAGGCACGGTTTGCGTCCGCATGCGCACTGACTTCTCGTACTCAAATACGTTGGGGTGGAACACTTTCCCGATCCCTCTCCTTACCGAAAAGAACCGGCGTGATCTCAATCGATCATCGGAAAACATTCTGATTGCGCGTGAAAGGCACTTTCCCTGCACTATCGCCGAGCTTTACGATGCGAAGGTCATGCCGGAAGACCTGCGCGAGGCGCATCGCCAAAATGATGAGTTAATCGAAAGAATCTACTTTGGTCGCCGGATGAAGAATGACACGGACAGACTGGAAAGTCTGTTCACGCTGTACCGTAAGGCGGTGGTGAGATGAGTTGCTTTGCACACAATCATCCTTCTGGCACGACAACGCTGTCAGAGATCGCTCGGGTAAGACTTGCAATTTCTGCAGATGAGTTCTTCGGATGCTTTGCTTATGCAACTCAGTCGGGCTTTCGAGTGTTCGAGTTGAGTGTCGGAAAGGATTTCTGGTCGGAGACTAGGTCGCGATGGCTGTTTGGTATCGACTATGGCAGGACGGACCCGCGTGCACTGCGTGAAATTGCAGGCCGTACCAATACGGAAGTCAGAATTTTTGACGGACGTTTCGTCGTTGATCGACCTGGCTTTGATCCTCGTCGCGACTTCCACCCAAAGATCGCGATGATGAAGAACACGACCACCAAAATGCAGGGGGTTGTGCTCGGTTCCGGCAATTTCTCGAACAATGGTCTTCGACGCAGTGTAGAAGCTGGCGCGACAATCATTTCTACGAAGAAGGCTCATCTTGATGAGCACATCAAGCCTGTGCGTTCTGTGTTCGAAGAATTGTGGCGACAGGCTTGCCCGCTGGAAGATATTGTAAAGAGCTATGAAGATCGTTTGGCGGCTCTGGTTGGTTCACGCGATACGACGAGATCTGCCAAGGTCGCAGGCCCAGTTAGAGGTTTTTGGATCGAGGCAGGCTACGTTACAAAAAATCGTGGACAAGATAAGCCAGGAAATCAGATTTTTGCGCCTAATGGATTTCGAAGCTTTTTCGGACTCAAGAAGGGCAAGAACACATCAACCCACATCGGCGAGATCACCTTCAAAACTGAGGTTGGTCCTATGGTCACGAAAAATTATCGCGAGAATGATAACGGCATGGAAAAGTTGACACTACCAATGCCTGAAGATCATGGTTTCGGTGTTTACGATGGAAAAGTTTTGGTCTTCGAGCCGGAAGGTAGCAATTTTTTGTTAACTGCAGTTGAGCTTGAGGATTTTGATCTGGTCTATGGACATCGGCTGGCGAATGTTCAAAAAATGGCTGGGGGAAGGCGTTTTGGGGGGTTGATTTAGTTATGATTTCTGTTCCATCCGTCTCCGTTTCCTACGCCCAGAATGGCTGTTCCACCAAGGCCAACGCCCTTGGTATGCGTCCAATGCAGGAGCGCGCCTATGAGAAGCGCGGAGAGCAATACCTGCTTATCAAGTCGCCGCCCGCATCGGGCAAGAGCCGTGCGCTGATGTTCGTGGCACTCGACAAGCTCAAGAACCAAGGCTTGAAGCAGGCCATCATCGTTGTGCCAGAGAAGTCCATCGGTGCCAGCTTCAACGACGAGCCGCTGTCGAAGTACGGCTTCTGGTCCGACTGGCAGGTCGAACCCAAGTGGAACCTGTGCAACGCGCCAGGCAACGACAACGGCGGGAAGGTCAAGTCGCTGGGCGCATTCCTTGAAGGCGACGACAAGGTGCTGGTCTGCACCCATGCAACGTTCCGCTTCGCGGTCGATGCCTACGGCGTGGAGGCGTTCGACGACCGACTGATCGCGGTCGATGAGTTCCACCACGTTTCGGCCAACCCGGACAACAAGCTCGGGTTGCACCTGGGGCAGTTCTTCGCGCGGGGCAAGACGCACATCGTTGCCATGACCGGCTCCTACTTCCGTGGCGACGCCGAGGCCGTGCTCGCACCGCAGGATGAGTCGAAGTTCGATACCGTCACCTACACCTACTACGAGCAGCTCAACGGCTACGAGTACCTCAAGCAACTCGACATCGGCTACTTCTTCTACAGCGGGCCTTACGTCGATGACATCCTCAATGTCCTCGATCCCGCCGAGAAGACCATCATTCACATCCCGAATGTCAATTCGCGCGAGAGCACGAAGGACAAGATGCGGGAAGTGGAGCACATCATCGAGGCGCTGGGTGAATGGCAAGGCATCGACCCTGCGACCGGCTTCCAACGTGTCAAGCGCCCCGACGGCCGCGTGCTGCGGATCGCCGATCTCGTCGATGACGATGCCGCCAAGCGCGACCGCGTGTCCGCCTCGCTCAAAGACCCGGCGCAGAAGAACAACCGCGACCATGTGGACATCATCATCGCGCTGGGCATGGCGAAGGAAGGCTTCGATTGGATTTGGTGCGAACATGCGCTGACCGTGGGCTACCGCGCCAGCCTGACCGAGATCGTGCAGATCATCGGCCGAGCTACCCGCGACGCGCCCGGCAAGACCCGCGCGAGGTTCACCAACCTGATCGCCGAGCCGGATGCAGCCGAGGAAGCTGTCACCGAGGCCGTCAACGATACGTTGAAGGCCATCGCGGCAAGCCTGCTGATGGAGCAGGTTCTTGCTCCGCGCTTCGAGTTCAAGCCCAAGAACCCCGACAGTGGCCCTGCACCGGGTTTTAACTACGGCGAGGGTGGCTACGACCCGGACCGCTGCAATGTAGGTGTTAATGAGCAGACAGGGGCGTACCAAATCGAGATCAAGGGCCTCGCCGAGCCCAAGAGCAAGGAGGCGGCGCGAATCTGTCAGGAAGACCTGAACGAAGTCATCGCGGCCTTCGTGCAGGACAAGCCCACCATCGAGCGCGGCCTGTTCGATGAGGAGCTGGTGCCCGAGGAGCTGACGCAAGTTCGCATGGGCAAGATCATCAAGGACAAGTATCCCGAGCTTGACGCCGAAGATCAGGAGGCCGTGCGCGAGCACGCCATCGCCGCCCTCAACCTCACGCAGCAGGCCAAGCGGCTTGTTACCGAAGGCGAGAGCGATGGGTCGCCCAACACCGCCCTGATCGACGGCGTGCGCCGCTTCGCGATGGACGTGCGCGAGTTGGACATCGACCTGATCGACCGCATCAACCCCTTCGGGGAAGCCTACGCCATCCTTGCCAAGACCATGAGCGAGGACAGCTTGAAGCAGGTCGCGGCGGCCATCTCGGCCAAGCGCACGAGCCTGACGCCGGACGAGGCGAAGGAGATGGCCGTTCGCGCCGTCCAGTTCAAGAAGGAGCGCGGCCGCATTCCGGCGCTCGATTCCCAGGATGCCTGGGAGCGACGCATGGCCGAAGGCGCTGCCGCCTTCATGCGCTTCAAGGCGGAGGGACGCTATGAGTAACTCCGATCTTGACGAACTTGCTGCGGAGCTTGCTGAGTTCGCGCCGCCTGAGAAGAAGGGCGGACGGCCGGCCAGTGAGGAGCGCGTCATCGCGGGCTTCGAGGAAATCCAACGCTTCACCGAAAAGCACGGCCGTGCGCCGCAGCACGGTGAAGACCGCGACATATTCGAGCGCCTTTACGCCGTGCGTCTGGACCGTTTGCGCGCGCTCCCGGACTGTCGCACCTTGCTGGAGCCGCTAGACCATCAGGGATTGCTTGCCGGGGCGCCTACCGTTGCCGCTTCGGCAGATGAAGCCATCGACATCGACTACCTGGCCGCCGAGCTGGCGGGCGTAGCCGACGCGGACGACATCACGGTCCTACGCCATGTCCGCACCAGCGCCGACAAGCGAGCCGCCGAGGAGATCGCGGATCGCAAGCCCTGCGAGGACTTCGAGACCTTCCGGCCCTTGTTCGAGCGCGTGCAAGCGGAAGTCAAAACCGGTATGCGCCAGTCCCAGCCCATCGAAGCGGGCCGCCGTGCGATTGAAGTCGGGGACTTTTTCGTTCTCGATGGCCTTACTCTCTACGTCGCCGAGGTCGGCGAGCCGTTGAAAACCACCGCCGGGGAAGTGGACCGCCGCCTGCGCCTCATCTTCTCCAACGGTACCGAAAGCAACCTGCTGCTGCGCTCGCTCCAGCGCGCTTTCTACAACGACCCCGCCGCGCGGCGGCTGGCCTCGCCCGAGAGCGGGCAACTCTCTTTCGGCGGTGAGCTTGAGGCCGATGATGTCGAAAGCGGCACGATCTACGTCCTGCGCTCCCTCTCCGATCATCCCTATGTCGCGCAGCACCGCGACATCATTCACAAGATGGGCGTGACCGGGGGCAGGGTGGAGACGCGCATTGCCAACGCCGAACACGACTCCACCTACCTGCTGGCGAAGGTCGAAGTGGTGGCGACCTACAAGCTCGCGGGCATCAACCGCACCCGGATGGAGAACCTGTTCCACAGGCTGTTCGCACCCGCGCGATTGAGCATCACCATCAACGACCGCTTTGGTCACCCCGTGCAGCCCGAGGAATGGTTTCTCGTTCCGCTGTTCGTGATCGACGAGGCCGTCGCGCGCATCAAGGATGGCAGCATCACCGGCTACATCTACGATCCCAGCGCCGCGAAGCTGGTGAAGGCATAGGACAGCCCAAATGCATGACTAGCCCTGGCCGCCTGCCAGGATGAACGCCAGGAGGAACCAGCATGACGAAGCCGCATCAGGAAGACCAGGCCGAGCCGTTTTTCATCACCGAGGACGTGGCGGCCGAGTTGACCGCCGCTGGCTACGAGTTCGTGCCGCCGAGCCATGCGCGAACGGCGAGCATCCGCGATCTGTTCGGCTGGCAGCCCGGCGAAACGCTATCCGAGGCCGTGAGCAGGCACCTGGAGAAGGCTGGTACAGGTAGCGGGTGCGAACCGAGAGGCGAAGGTGTATGACGACGGAAGCAGAGGCGCTCGCCAACATCCTTGCGTGGTCTGCTGATAGTCCTGGCTGGCAGCGCGACGCACTGCGCCGGCTTGCAACGCAAGCGGCCTTGGAGCAGGCCGAGATCGACGAGCTGGCTTCCATCTGCAAGGGTGACAACCCGGCGGTCCCGCTGGAAGCGGGGCATCTTCGCGGCCCGAACCGCGATCAGGGGGAAGTCTATCTGCGGCAGGTCCATGGAGTCCGGCATGTCAACGCCCTGGCTCCCGACCAACGGCTGACACTCCATCGCGTCGGTTTGACGATCATCTATGGCGACAACGGATCGGGAAAATCCGGCTACGCGCGGATTCTCAAGAAGGTATGTCGCGCCCGTATTCCAGGCCGAGCCGAGGAAATCGCTCCCGACATCTATGACGCTGCACCAGGCACGCCGAGCGCCACGATTGAATACGCGATCAGCGGTCAGAACCGCACTTGCGCTTGGCAGCTTGGTCAGGCTGCCGACACCGCGCTTTCAGGCATCAGCGTGTTCGATTCCCGCACCGCGAACGTCCACGTGGACGATACGAATGACGTGGCTTACACGCCGTTTCCGCTCAAGCTGCTAGGTGCGCTGGCGCAGCTCTGCAAGTCGGTCAAGGATAAGCTGGCAGCCGAGATCGCGCAGATAAAGGCGCAAACGCCCGAAGCGATCAGGACGCCGGCATGCAGCCGGGACACAGCGGTCGGCAAGCTCATGGCCAAGCTCACCGCCAACACTGCGCCGGCGACGGTCGAAGCGTTGGCAACGCTCACGCAAGCAGAGCAAGACCGATTGGCGCAGCTCACGGCGGACCTGGCAGGTGATCCGGCTCGCGCGGCGCGCCAGCTTGCGGCGTTGAAGACCAAGGTTGACGGGCACATTGCGCGCCTGGATCGACTATTGGCTTCTATCAGCGACGATACCGCCAATAACCTGCGCCGCCTTGCCGTTGATAGTGACGCCGCACGCCGGGCGGCAGAAGCTGCTTCCAGTGCGCTTTTCCGCGACGAACCGTTGCCGCAGATCGGGTCGGAGGTTTGGCAGGCGCTATGGGCCAGTGCCCGAGCATTTTCTGACGCGGAAGCCTATCCCGAACGGCGCTTCCCCGTCACTGAGTCCGGCAGCGTATGCGTGCTTTGCCAGCAGGAATTGACGCCCGTCGCCGCTGATCGGCTCAATCGCTTCGAGGCTTTTGTGCGCGACGACAGCCAGCAACGTGCCGACGCTGCGCGCGTCACATACGACAGGGCGCTGGCAACGTTCAAGGGTGAGGCTGTTTCGTTGGCCGAGCTGGCGAACATTGTGGCAACCGTCCGCGACGAACTGCGCCAGGATGCCTTGGCGATGGAGATCAGGGGCGTGACCCTGCGCGCCCTGTGGCGTCATCGCCAGATCAGGCGACGCCACGCGAATCCAAGCGCCGCTATTGACGTGCCCGTTACCGAATATTCGCGCCAGGCGCTGGTCGATCAATCAGCGGGCATTGAGACTCGGGCGAACGCCCTTGCCGCGGAGGCTGGCTCTCCAGCTCGCTCCGCCTTGCTTGCCGAAAAGGCCGAGCTTGTGGATCGGCAATGGCTTGGTGGCATCAAAGCCGATGTTCTCGCCGAAATCGAACGCCAGAAGAAAATCGCACGGCTTGAGGCGGCCCAGAGGGACACTGCTACCAACCGCGTCACCACAAAGAGCACCGAGATCGCTCAGGCTTTGGTGACGGACGCGCTACGCGCGCAATTTGCTCGCGAGGTGGCGAGCTTCGAGATTGCTGGCCTCGCTGTGGAGCTTCGACAGCAAAACAGTGTTCAGGGCATCCCTCGCTTCAAGGTCACACTTACACGGAAGCCCACGGCTGCGGTGGGACAGGTCTTGAGCGAAGGCGAGCATCGCTGCGTTGCCTTGGCCGCGTTCATGGCCGAACTCGCCACTACCGAAAACAAGTCCGGCATCGTCTTTGACGATCCCGTTTCCTCGCTCGACCACATGCACCGGGAGGCCGTAGCTAAACGCCTGGTTGCTGAGGCCGCTCATCGCCAGGTCATCGTCTTCACTCATGACCTTGCGTTCCTGTTCGAGTTGAATCGCGCGGCTGACGATGCGCAGCCCAANATTCAAAGCGCGTCGGGTCAGTGACATCACCACAAGTCTGAGCAATCAGCTTGCCGGTGAACGCTACCATTTCGAGCAAGGCAATCAAGACGAGTGGCGAAAGTCCGTCAAATCCATCGCCGCGACGTTGCGCGATACGTGGGAGATCGCGGTTGAAGAAGCTGTCGGGCACGTCATCCGGCGACTGTCCAACGAAGTGAAGACGCCTGGCTTGGTCAAGCTGACCGCGATCACGGTTCCCGACTGCGAGGCCATGCGTGACGGCTTTGGTCGCTGTTCCGAGCTGCTGCACAGCGCCGCCGCTGCGTTGAACCGCCCTCTGCCGAGGCCAGAAGCACTGACGGCAGAGATTGATGCCTTGGCGGCCTGGGCGGACAGCCTTCGGCAGCGTCAGGGCGCTGCGAGGTTGCCCTGAATCCTTGGCGTCACCCAGCGCCGGGAGAACTTGGCATGGTATTTTTCATGGCATCTTGTTGTTCTTCTTCAAAAATGATGTTGATATAAAAGTGGTTTTCTTGTCTATCAACAATCGAGTGGGAGTGACCCTTACCGGCGTCTAGGAGGCAGTAGGTGCTGCACCTGTGACCCCCGTCAACTTCCGCACAACGCCCGGTCTGAACGCCGGGCGTTGTTTTTTTGCTCTAAAAATAGGAGCTGCTGGCGCTTGCTAGGTAGGGGTTGAAGCCTTTTTTTGTGAATATGGATTGCATTGGGGAAGAGGGGGTGGATTGCGCCGAACGGGGCGCACACGGGGCTGCCTATGAACGTGTGGCTTAGTGCTGGTGCCTGCCAGGCTGCCTGAACAAGCAGCGCGAGCCGCTGGTCCGTGTGCGGGCAGCGCAGTTGTTGGTGCAGGGCGATGCACCGGGGGCGCGGCGAGGGGGCGGCAGCGTCCGCACATCAGGCCGACGGCAAGAAGCCTCCGCACATCGTCCAAGACCCACGATGACTGGAGATTCCACCACGATAGAAGCAACCGCTGTCCTACATCTGCGCCCCTGCGCCATGGATAGCGTTTGCACATGCGATCTAAGCAGCCGACCGCGAGCGACGCTCTGCCATCTGGCGCGAAGCAGGGGCAGGGCAAGGCCCCCACCTCGACACGCACCCTCTGGAAGGGGGCGATCAGCTTTGGCCTCGTCCATATTCCCGTGGGCTTGTACTCGGCGACCGTCAGCTCGGGCATCGACTTTGACTGGCTGGACCGCCGGTCGATGGAGCCGGTGGGGTACAAGCGTGTGAACAAAATCACGGGCAAGGAAATCGCCACGGCCGATATCGTCAAGGGTGTGGAGTATGAAGAAGGCCGCTACGTCATTCTGACGCCCGAGGAAATCGCGGCCGCCTTTCCCAAGGTCACGCAGACGATCGAGATCGAGGCGTTTCTTGACGCTGACGAGATCCCCTTTGTCTACCTGGAGCGCCCCTATTACACGGCACCCCTCAAGCGTGGCGAAAAGGTGTACGCACTGCTGCGCGAGGCCCTGCGCCAGAGCAACCGCGTGGGCGTGGCCAAAGTGGTGATCCAGTCCAAGCAGCACCTGGCCGTGCTCATTCCGTGCGGCCGAGCGCTGATCCTCAACCTGCTACGCTGGGGAGGGGAGATCCGCTCATTCGAGCAACTGGCCCTGCCGCCGCTGGATGCGAAAGCCGCGGGTATCAAGGACGCGGAGCTGGCCATGGCCATGCAGCTCATCGATGACATGACACAGGACTGGAACGCGGACCGCTTCCGCAATTCCTTCTCTGAGGAGATCCACAGGCTGGTCGAGGCCAAGGCCTCTGCGGGAGAGATTGCCCATGTCGCTCAGCCGGATGAAGGACCGGCGGTGGCTGCGGGGGCGGAGGTGCTGGACCTCACCGCGTTGCTCAAGCGCAGCCTGGAGGGCGCCTCGGCCACCCCGCCGCGCAAGGACAAGCCCGCCTCCGTGACACGCCTTGCACCGTCGGGCAAGGCAGCGGCCAAATCCACCGCCGCCAAAAAGTCACCGGCCCGCAAGACGGCGGCCAAGGCGGCGCCTGCCAAGACCGCTGCGGCCAAGAAGCCTCGCCGCGCGCACGGATAGCGGTGCCGGACAAGGCGACGGACCATGCCCCGCAAAGACCCGCTGGCGGCGTACAAGCAAAAGCGCAACTTTGCCGTGACGCCAGAGCCCGCGGACGGCGGAGCGCAGTCGCAGGCGCTGCAGTACGTGATCCAGAAGCACTGGGCCAGCCGCCTGCACTATGACCTGCGCCTGGAGCTGGACGGCACCATGAAGAGCTGGGCCGTACCCAAGGGCCCCAGTTACGACCCGGCGGACAAACGCATGGCCGTGCAGGTGGAAGACCACCCCATCTCCTACAACCAATTCGAAGGGCAGATCCCGCCGGGCCAATACGGCGCGGGTCGGGTCATCATCTGGGACCGCGGCTATTGGGTGCCGCAGGGCAATCCGCGCGAAGGCTACCGCAAGGGGAAGCTCAAGTTCGAGATCCACGGCCACAAATTGCATGGTCACTGGACCCTGGTGCGTATGCATGGCCGGGACGACGATAAGCAGCCCCCCTGGCTGCTGATCAAGGAGCGCGACGGGCTGGAGCGTGCGGCCGGGGAATTCAGCGTGGTCGACGAGATGCCCGACACCGTGGCAGACCAGCCGCCCGTTGCGCCACCGACGCGCGCATTCGCTCAGCGGGCCGGGCCCGCGCAGATTCAGCCTCCCACGGCAGCGGCGGTGCCGTGGACATCAGCGCCCACGGCACCGCTGCCTGACCAGCTATCCCCGCAACTCGCCACGCTGGTGGACGGACCGCCGGCCGACCTTTCGCAGTGGCTGTGGGAGCTCAAGTTCGACGGCTATCGCATGCTGGCCCGGGTTCAGCGCGGCAAGGCACGGCTGTACACCCGTAACGGCAACGACTGGACCGCCAGGATGCCCGCCCTGGCGCAAGCGCTGGCCGCCTTGCCGCTGTCCTCTGCATGGATCGACGGCGAGGTGCTGGTGCTGGACGCCCAGGGTGTCCCCGACTTCCAGGCGCTGCAGAATGCGTTTGACGGGCGATCGACCGACGCGCTGGTCTTTTATGCCTTCGATTTGCCTTATGCGCACGGGCGCGATCTGAGGCAGATGCCCCTCGCTGAACGGCGTGCGCTGCTGCGCAGTGTGCTGCAACCAGCCTCCTCAGACCGGGTGCGGTTCAGCGAATCGTTCGAAGCCCGGCCGGCGGACCTGGTGGCCTCGGCCTGCCGGCTGGGATTTGAAGGGGTGATCGGCAAGCGCAAGGACAGCGTGTATGCCTCCCGCCGCAGCACGGACTGGATCAAGCTCAAGTGCAGCCATCGGCAAGAGTTCGTCATCGGCGGATACACCGACCCGCAGGGCTCACGCACAGGGATCGGTTCACTGCTGCTGGGCGTGCATGACGAGGGCGGTGCCCTGCGCTATGCCGGCAATGTGGGCACGGGTTTCAGCGAGCGCGTTCTCGCGGACCTGGCCCGGCGGCTGGGCGCTTTGCGCACCCAGGACAGCCCGTTTGCCCAGCCGCGCTCCATCCCCCGCAAGGTGCATTGGGTGAGGCCCACGCTGGTGGCGGAGGTTTCCTTCGCCGAATGGACGAAAGAGGGCAAGGTGCGCCACGCCGTGTTCCGCGGGTTGCGCGACGACAAGCCCGCCGCCGCCATCGTCCACGAGGAGCCTGCGCACCTGCAGGGGGCTGCGCCCAGCCGCGCCGCGCGCGTGGGGGGGCTGCAGGTGACAAGCCCGGCGCGCGTGGTCGATCCCTCCACGGGGTTCACCAAGCTTGATCTGGTGCGGTACTACGCCACGGTAGCGCCCCTCATGCTGCCCCACCTGCAGGGGCGGCCGGTATCCCTGCTGCGGGCGCCGCAAGGTCTGGAGGGCGAGCTTTTCTTTCAAAAGCACCTGGACACGGGGGCATTGGACGGGGTGAGTGCGCTGTCACCCGACCTGGATCCTGGCCACCCGCCGCTGCTGGAAGTGGCCACGGCGCAGGGCCTGCTGTCGGCCGCGCAGATGAACACCGTCGAGTTTCACACCTGGAATGCTCGCAAGGACCGGATCGAGCGGCCCAACCGCATCACCTTCGACTTGGATCCGGGCGAGGGCGTGCCGTGGGCGCACGTGCAAGAGGGCGCAGCGCTCGTGCGCTTGATGCTCACCGAGCTGGGCCTGCCATCGTTCCTCAAGACCAGCGGCGGCAAGGGGCTGCATGTGGTGGTGCCCATCAAGCGGCTGCACGGCTGGGATGCCGTGAAAGATTTCAGCCAAGCCGTGGTGCAGCATCTGGCGCGCACCCTGCCGCAGCGTTTCGTGGCCAAGAGCGGGCCCCGCAACCGCGTGGGAAAGATCTTTGTGGACTACCTGCGCAATGGCTTTGGCGCCACCACGGCCTGTGCGTGGACGGCGCGCGCGCGGCCAGGCATGGGCGTGTCTGTGCCCGTCGCCTGGCAGGAACTGGACGCGCTCACGGGTGGCGCCCACTGGACGGTGCAGACCGTGGACCGGCGCTTGAAGACCGGCAACGGCCCCTGGTCAGGCTATGACGAGGCTGCCGTGTCCATCGGGCCGGCGATCAAGGCGCTTGGGGAAAAACGCCACACATAGCCCTGGTGCCCTGCAAGCACTCATGGTGGGGCGAAGGCATACAAGCGGTCTAGGCGGCCCTCATTGAACCTGGTTGCTTCCTGTATCCTTTGAAGCGCCCCGGTCATCGGCCGGGGCTATTTCTTCTCGCTGCGCGTGTGCCCGGCCACCGGTGGTTGCGGGCCTGCGTGTCTGGTGGCAATCCTTCGTTCAAAGACTTCAACATGTCCCTTGATTTCCACGGCCGTGTGGCCATCGTGACGGGTGCAGGTGGCGGCCTGGGCCGTCAGCATGCTTTGGCGCTGGCAGCGCGTGGCGCCAAGGTGCTGGTCAATGACCTTGGCGGCGCCGTGGACGGCAGCGGCGGCTCGGTGTCTGCCGCGCAGGCCGTGGTGGACGAGATCCGCGCCGCAGGCGGCGAGGCGCTGGCCAACGGTGCGTCGGTGACCGATTTCGCGGCTGTACAGGCCATGGTGCAGCAGGCCATGGACGCGTGGGGTCGCGTGGACATCCTGGTCAACAACGCCGGCATCCTGCGCGACAAGTCGTTTGCCAAGATGGACATGGCGGACTTTGCCCTCGTGGTCCAGGTCCACCTCATGGGCGCGGCCCATTGCTGCAAGGCGGTGTGGCCGCACATGCAGGCGCAGAACTATGGGCGCATCGTGATGACGACGTCCTCCACGGGCCTGTACGGCAACTTCGGCCAGGCCAACTACGGCGCGGCCAAGCTGGCGCAGGTGGGGTTGATGCAGACGCTGGCGATCGAAGGGGCCAAGTACGGCATCCATGTGAACGCCTTGGCACCCACGGCCGCCACCCGCATGACCGAGGGCCTGATGCCCGAGGACGTGCTGGCTGCCCTCCAGCCCGAGGCGGTGGTACCCGCCATGCTGGTGTTGGCGCATGAGAGCGCGCCCACGCGCACCATTCTGTGTGCAGGCGCGGGCACATTCGAGGCCGCGCACATTACGCTCACCCAGGGCATCCACCTGGGACAAGGTGCCGATGTGCCGGAGCAATTGGCCGCGCGCCTGGCCGAGGTGACGGCCCGCGGAGCGGGTGAGCAGGTACCGCAAAGCGGCGCCGCACAGGGGACGAACGAGGTGGCGCAGGCCCTGGCTGCGCACCGCTGACACGGCCTGTCCGGGGCGGTGCTGCCCCGCTGCTACGGTACCAAGAGCGACCGTGCAGAGGCCGGCGGCAGTTCCCCGGTGTCAGGCCGGCGCTTGATGTGGGCGCGGGCAGGCCGCAGCGCGGCGTGCTAAGTTTCGGCCCCACATCAAAAAAGATGGAACAACCACCACCATGAGCACACTCCCACAGCGAATCGCAGCCCTGTCCGCCGACCGGTTGGCAGGCATGCGCCGCGGCATCGAGAAGGAGGGGCTGCGCGTGCTGCCCACGGGCGCCCTGGCGCTCACACCCCATCCGGTGGCGCTGGGCTCGGCCCTCACGCACCCCTGCATCACCACGGACTACAGCGAATCGCAGATCGAGCTCATCACCGGTGCCCACCGCACGGTGCAGGAATGCCAGGATGAACTGACCGAGATCCACCAGTTCGTGCACCGCGTGCTCCAGCAGCAGCCGGGCGGCGAGATGCTCTGGGTGTCCAGCATGCCCTGCATGTTGCCTACGGACGAGACCATTCCGCTGGCGCGCTATGGCTCGTCCAACCCGGGGCGTGCCAAGAGCGTGTACCGCATGGGCCTGGGCCACCGCTACGGCCGGCGCATGCAGACCATCTCGGGCATTCATTACAACTGGTCGCTGCCCGGCGTGGGCAGCGACGAGTACTTTGCGCTGATCCGCAACTTCCGCCGGCACGCGTTCGTGCTTCTGTACCTGTTTGGTGCATCGCCTGCGCTGTGCCCGTGCTTCGTCGAAGGGCGACAACACAGCCTGCAGCCGCTGGGCGACGGCAAGCGCGCGCTGTACCTGCCGCATGCCACTTCGCTGCGCATGGGGCGCCTGGGCTACCAGAGCGACGCCCAGGCCACGCTGGCCGTCAGCTACAACGGCCTGCAGGGCTATGCCGATTCGCTGCACGAGGCGCTCACGCGGCCTTATCCGGCCTACGAGGCGATTGGCGTGCGCAACCCCGGCGGCGACTACAACCAGCTGGGCACCAGCCTGCTGCAGATCGAGAACGAGTTCTACGGCACCATCCGGCCCAAGCGCACCGTCCACAGCGGCGAGCGCCCGCTGCACGCGCTGCGCGAGCGCGGCGTGGAGTATGTCGAGGTGCGCCTGATGGACCTGGACCCGTTCGTGCCCGTGGGCATCACCGCCGACACCATGCGCCTGCTGGACGTGTTTTTGCTGCACTGCCTGCTGTCGGACAGCCCGCCCGACACGCCGGCCGAGATCGCCGAACTCAAGAACAACCAGCACCTGGCGGCCGAGCGCGGGCGCGAGGCCGGCCTGCAGCTCATGCGCCGCGGCCAGCGTGTGCTGCTGACCGATTGGGCCGCCGAGGTGCTGGCCGAATGCGCGCCCATTGCCGCCACGCTGGATGCCGCCCACGGCGGCGAGGCTTATGCGCACGCGCTGACGGCGGCCCAGGCGACACTGGCGGCCCCGCACTCCACACCGTCCGCGCGCGTGCTGGCCGAGCTGCAACAGCAGCATGACAACGACTTCATCGCCTTCGCACTTGCGCATTCCCAGTCGGCGCGGGACATCCTGATGGGACAGCCCTGGAGCGAGTCGCAGCAGGCGCGCTACCAGGCGCTGGCCGAGCGGTCGCTGGAGGAGCAGCGGGCCATTGAAGTGGCAGATGACCTGCCGTTCGAGGCGTGGCGCGAGCGGTTCATGGCGGTCGAGCAGTTGGGGTAGTTTTTTGAGGGCAGCGCTTATGGCGTAAGCGCCGCCAGCTATTCTTTTTGATGTTGCTGCGCGGGGGCGCATAACCCGGTCGGCACCCAAGCATTCAGCAGAAAAAACTCAGAAACGATAGCTGTCCGCGCTTGCCCCACAAGCGCAGAGCCCCATTTAGGGCCTGTTCACACTATTTTTGCCAGTGCGAATGGCGTGAAAACCGCGCCAATCTAGGCGCGTGACGACGCCAAGGCCGGGGCCTTGGCTAGGAGGGCAACGACGAATGGCGCGGTTCTCACTCCGTTCCCTCCGGGTTGCGATCAAAAAGGGCCATTCGCGGCGTTGCCAAGCCTCGCTGGGGTAGCACCCCAGCTTCGTTTGGCGCCTTGCGCCTGGCCCTTTTTGATCGCAACGCATCTGGCAAAAATAGTGTGAACAGGCCCTAGCCCTTCAGATCACCCCTTGCGCGCCATCGCCGCCGACCGGATGCCATCCAGCGTTCCCGTGGGTGTGATCGCCTGCGGATCGATCAGGCAGTGCAGCACGCTGGGCAGCCCGCTCGCCCGTGCGCGTGCCAGTGCCGGGGCGAAGTCTTCGGTGCGCTCCACGCGCTCGCCGTGCCCGCCGAAGGCCTGGGCATAGGCCTTGAAATCGGGGTTCTTGAGCTGTGTGGCGCTAATGCGCCCGGGGTACTCGCGCTCCTGGTGCATGCGGATGGTGCCGTACATGGCGTTGTCCAACAGCACCACTATCAGCGGCAGGCCGTACTGCACGGCGGTGGCGAACTCCTGGCCATGCATCAGAAAGTCGCCGTCGCCCGCAAACACCACCACCTCGCGCTCGCGCCACAGGCGCTTGGCGCCCACGCCGGCCGGCAGGCCGTAGCCCATCGAGCCGCTGGTGGGGGCCAGTTGGCTCGCATAGGTGGTGAACGGCCAGAAGCGGTGCACCCAGGTGGCGAAGTTGCCCGCGCCGTTGCAGAAGATGGTGTCGGCGGGCAGCACCGCGCGCAGGTGCTGCATCACCTCGCCCATCTGCAGCTTGCCGGGGATGCGGATGGGCGCCGGGTCGCTCCAGGCCAGGTACTCGGCGCGCGCAGCCTCGGTGTGCGCGGTCCAGCGCGGCTCGGCCGCGGGGCGCAGGCTGGCCAGGGCGGCGGCCATGGCCTGCGGCGTGGCGTGGATGGCCTGCACCGGGCGGTAGAGCCGGCCGAGCTCGTCGGCGTCGGCATGCACATGCACCAGCGGCTGCGCCGGCACGGGAATGTCGAACAGCTCGTAGCCCTGCGAGGGGATCTCCGACAGCCGCCCGCCCAGCACCAGCACCAGGTCGCTCGCGCGGATGCGCGCCAGCAGCTGGGGGTTGACGCCCAGGCCCAGGTCGCCCGCGTAGCTGGCGTGGTTGGCCGGGAACAGCATCTGCCGGCGGAACGAGCAATACACCGGCAGCCGCCAGGCGCTGGCAAAGGCCTGCATGTCGCGCACCGCCTGGTCGGACCAGCGGCTGCCGCCCACGATGACCACCGGCCGCTCGGCCGCCTGCAGCCGCGCCGCCAGTGCCTGCAGTGCGGGCGCGCCGGGGTAGGTCTCGGGCACGGAGTAGGGCAGGGCATCGGCCACCTGCACGGCATCGGTCAGCATGTCCTCGGGCAGGGCCACCACCACGGGGCCGGGGCGGCCCGAGGTGGCGACGTGGAATGCGCGCGAGACCAGCTCCGGCACGCGCCGCGCATCGTCGATCTGCACCACCCACTTGGCCATGGTGCCGAACACGGCGCCGTAGTCCAGCTCCTGGAACGCCTCGCGCCCCAGCGCACCGCGCGCCACCTGGCCTACGAAGACGATCAACGGCGTCGAATCCTGGTGCGCGATGTGGATGCCCGCCGATGCGTTGGTGACCCCCGGCCCGCGCGTCACGAAGCAGATGCCCGGGCGGCCGGTCAGCTTGCCCTGCGCCTCGGCCATCATGGCCGCGCCGCCCTCCTGGCGGCACACGGTGACGGCGATGTTGGCGTCGTGCAGGGCGTCCAGCACGGCCAGGTAGCTCTCGCCCGGCACGCAAAAGAGCTGCTGCACGCCGTGCACGATGAGCTGCTGGACGAGGATCTGCCCGCCCGTGCGGGATGCGGCGGTGGAGGTAGCGGTGTGCGGCATGGAGGTCCAAGAGAAGGCGAAGCTGCAAATATCGCCCAGCCATGCGCGCTTGCATAGCAAAAAAGCGGAACGACTTGTTGCTTAAATCGCATCAAGTGGCAATATCCCGTCCCAGCCCTGCCTGCCGCCAGCGCTTATGGATCAAGCGCTGACGCCTTATGCGTTACCACAAGCCTTGGTCGGGTTCATTCTTTGATTGCATGAATTAACGCCATGTTTCGCAAACTTTTCCTGCCGCCCCTGGCCGACCTGCTCGCCTTCGAGGCCGCCGCGCGCCACGCCAGCATCTCACGTGCGGCGGAGGAGCTGCACCTCACGCAAAGCGCCGTCTCGCGCCAGGTGCGCCAACTGGAGGCACAGCTCGGTCAGGCCCTGTTCACCCGGGTGCGCCAGCGCGTGGTGTTGACGGATGCGGGGCGCCTTTACGCCGCCGACGTACGCGCCGTGCTGCAGCAGCTCGGTGCCGCCACGCAGAAGGCCATGGCCCTGGCCGATGGCGGCGGACTCCTGCACCTGGCGGTGCTGCCCACGTTGGGCGCGCGCTGGCTGGTGCCGCGCCTGCCTGCGTTTGCCGCGCTGCACCCGGAGCTGACGGTGAATCTTTCTGCCCGTGGCGAGCCTTTTGACTTCGCCCAGGAGCCGTTCGATGCCGCTATCCACTACGGTGCGCCCCACTGGGCCGGCGCCGTGTGCGACTACCTGATGCACGAAGAAGTGGTGCCGGTGTGCAGCCCCGCGCTGCGCACCCGCCACCGCATCGAGACCCCTGCCGACGTGGCCGGCCTGACCCTGCTGCACCAGACCACGCGCCCCATGCTGTGGGCCGACTGGTTCGAGCAGGAGGGCGTGCCCGCGCCCCAGGCCCTGCGCGGCCCGCGCTTCGAGCAGTTCGCCATGATCGCCCAGGCCGCCATCTCCGGCCTGGGCGTGGCCCTGCTGCCGCGGTTTCTGATGGAGGAGGAGTTGGCGAGCGGCGCGCTGGTGGAGCTGCCCGGTGGCGTGCTGACCAGCAGCGATGCGTACTACCTCGTGGTGCCGCTGGCGCGGGCAGAGTCGGCGGGGGTGAAGGCCTTCAGGGCGTGGCTGCGGGAGGTGGCGGGCCAGCGGGAGCTGGGCCGCGTTGGTGGATGAGCGCATGGTGCGCATTGCGGGCGGACACCTTCCCTGGCAATAGCGGTCAAGCGTCGCCGGACCGGTTCATGCCTGCGGCCAGGGCGGCCAGGGCGGCCAGTGCCAAAAACGCCAGGACCGCCAGTGTGGCGGAGAGCCAGAGCGCCGCGCCGCCCCAGCGCTCCACGGCCAACCCGAACAGGAATGGCGCCCCGGCCTGCACGATGCGCGCGGGCACCATCAGGAACCCCTGCCGCTGCCCATAGCCTTGTGCGCCGAAGATCAGCAGCGGCAGGGTGCCGATGGCAATGGTCAGGATGCCGTTGCCGAGCCCGTGCAGTACGGCGAACGCGGGCGCCGCGTGGCTGCCCAGCAGCATCAGCAGTACGACGCCCAGCGGATGCGCCAGCGTGGCCAGCCGCGCCGACAACAGCGGATGCGACCGCTTGAGCACGGTGAATTCGACCCATCGCCCCGCGACCTGGGCCGGCCCCACCAGCGCCGCAATGCCGATCGCGCCAGCCAAGGCCACGCCCGAAGCCTGCAGGACCTGCGGCAGATGCGCCGCCATCGCGGTGCTGTTGAACCACGCAATGGCAAACACGCAGGCCATGAGCACGGCCGCACGCCGCCGGGCCGGTGCCGGGCTTGCCGCTGCCTGTGCATGAGGGCTCCCTGCCGCAGCGGCCTGCGCACCGGCCGAAGCGGCCGGCGCGGCCGTGGGCAGCATCGCGTTCAGCGGCAGGCCGATGAGCAGATGCAGCGCCGCCCATGTCAGGCAGGCCTGCCGCCAGCCGAACGCCGACTCCAGGGAGGCCGTCAATGGCCAGCCGATCGTGCTTGCAAAGCCTGCCAGCAAGGTGATGCCGGTGATCGCCCGCCGGGCGTCCTGGCCATGCAGGCGGACCACGGTGGCGAACGCGGCCTCGTAGAGGCCGCTGCCCATGGCCAGGCCCATCAGGGCCCAGGCAGCAAAGACATGGGCGGGCTGTGAGGCCAGGCTGAGCGCCGCGAGCCCTGCGGCAAACACCAGGTTGCTGACGATCAGCACTGGCCGCCCACCAGCCCGGTCAATGGCGCGCCCCGCCCCGGGGGCCGGTTGCTGCGGCAACCAGCAGCGCCATCGAGAACGCCCCAAACACCGCCGACGAAGACATGCCGACGTCTCGCCCCATCGGCGCGGCCACCACGGCCGGCAGGTAGTACGACGACGCCCACGCCAGTGTCTGGGCCACGCCCAGCATCAGCGTGGTGGTGGTTCTACGCTGCACGCTTTGCACCCGCGTCGTACCAGCCCTTGGATGAATTCACGACTTTGACGACCAGCAGCATCACCGGCACTTCGATGAGCACGCCCACCACCGTGGCCAGTGCCGCGCCCGACTCGAAGCCAAACAGGCTGATGGCGGTGGCCACGGCCAGTTCAAAGAAGTTGGATGCGCCAATCAGGGCGGACGGGCAGGCGACCGCGTGCTTCTCGCCCGCCGCGCGGTTGAGCCAGTAGGCCAGCGCCGAGTTGAAGAACACCTGGATCAGGATGGGCACGGCCAGCAGTGCGATGATCAGTGGCTGGCGCAGGATGGCCTCGCCCTGGAAGGCGAACAGCAGCACCAGCGTGAGCAGCAGCGCCGCAATGGACCACGGCCCGATGCGCTGGAGTGCCGCGTCGAACGCGGCCTGCCCCCGTGCCAGCAAGGCGCGCCGCCACCATTGGGCCAGCACCACCGGAATGACGATGTACAGCACCACCGAGGTGAGCAGGGTGTCCCATGGCACCGTGATGGCCGACAGGCCGAGCAGGAAGGCCACCAGCGGCGCGAACGCCACGATCATGATGCTGTCGTTCAACGCGACCTGGGACAGCGTGAACAGGGGGTCGCCGCCGGTCAGGCGGCTCCATACGAACACCATGGCCGTGCAGGGGGCGGCGGCCAGCAGGATCAGGCCGGCGATGTAGCTGTCGAGTTGGTCCGCTGGCAGGTAGGGGGCAAACCACTGGCGGATGAACAGCCACCCCAGGAAGGCCATGGAGAATGGCTTGACCAGCCAGTTCACGAACAGCGTGACCCCGATGCCGCGCACGTGGTGCCGCACCTCGCCCAGGGCGGAGAAGTCCACCTTGAGCAGCATCGGGATGATCATCACCCAGATGAGCAGCCCCACCGGCAGGTTCACACGCGCCACTTCCCACGACCCAATGGTCCGCGCCGCGCCGGGAAACGCCTGGCCCAGCCCGATGCCTACCACGATGCACAGCAGCACCCACACGGTGAGATAGCGCTCGAACACGCTCATGGGAGCGCCTGCCGCGCGTTGGGCGGTGGTTTCGCACTGGGCACTCATGTCATTTCCCTGCGAGTTCGCGGGCGCTGGTCTGCAATACCGCTTTCTCCAGCTTGTCGGCGGGCAGGTTGATCAGCAGGTCCAAGCGGCGCTTGATCAGGTGCAGCGTCTGGCGGAAGGCTTCCAGCTTTTCTGAGTCAGGCGCGTCGCCTTCGGAAGGATCGGCGAAGCCCCAGTGCGCCGTTGCGGGGTGCCCCGGCCAGATCGGGCAGACCTCTCCCGCGGCGTTGTCGCACACGGTGATGATCAGATCCATCGTGGGCGCGCCTGGGGCGGCAAACTCATCCCAGCTCTTGCTGCGCAAGCCCTCGGTGGAGACGCCTGCCTTTTGCAGGACTTGCAGACCCAGGGGATGCGGCTGCTGGTTGTCGCGCGGGCTGCTGCCGGCAGACCAGGCCTTGAAGCGGCCGCCCGCCATGGCGTTGAGCAAGGCCTCGGCCAGGATGCTGCGCGCGGAGTTGTGCGTGCAGAGAAAAAGAACGTTCAAGGGCGTTGTCATGAAGAACCTTCAGCGCATCAGCAGCAGGTGGATGAGGACGTGGCGGGCCCGCAGCAGGGCGTCTTGGATGCCGTGGCCGCAGGCTCCTTTGGCGTGCAGCACGCGCCGGCGGCAGCCGTTGGGCTGGACTCGTTGAACATGGGAATGTCGCCGAGCGTGTGAAAGTGCTCCCACGCGATGCCCTGCGGGTCGGTAACCCAGTGCTTCTCGCTGCGCGCATAGCAGCAGGTGGTGGCGCCTTCGTCGAGCAGGGCCATGTCGGCCGATGCGGCCCTGGCCTTCAGTTCTGACAGTTCGGCCGCGTCGTCCACCTGAAAGCCCAGGTGATCCAGGCCTGGGGAGGTGCCCCGCGTGGAGATCGCGAAGTTGACCCGCGGATCGTCGAGCATCCACTTCGCGTAATCGGCCTCCACGCGAGCGGGCTCGGCCGCGAAGAGCTGGGAGTAAAAACGGATGCTCTGGGCCAGGTCTTCCACATGCAGGTGGACATGGAATCGCTTCATGGGGTTCTCCTTCAAAAGTGGGTCAGCAGTCGCAGCTCTTTGCTGCCTCCGCCAGGCAGGACGCGCCCTGGCAGCAGTTCTCGGTGAGGTAGCCGAGCAGATCGTCCATCGTGTCGAAGGAGGCCCGGTAGATCAGGTTGCGCCCCTGACGCTCCTGGCTGACGAGGCCGGAGTGCACGAGCTCCTTGAGGTGAAAGGACAGGGTGTTGGGTGCCACCGCCAGTTGCTCGCACAACGAGCCCGGTGTGAGTCCCTCTGCGCCAGCCACGACCAGTGCGCGAAACACCCGCAGGCGTACTTCTTGGGCCAACGCTGCGAGGGAGCGGATGACATCGATTTCTTGCATAAAACAACTATACAACGATATTGGAATTATTGTAAATTTCTTCGGTGCAACATGACGCATGCCTGAGGCAATCCCTTATCCCCGCCCATTCGGTGCATTGACCACGAACGCTTATGCCATCTCACTTCACCCTTCTGGACGCGCCCACCAGGTACCTGTTCTTCACCGGCAAGGGTGGTGTCGGCAAGACCTCGGTATCCACAGCGGTTTCCATCGCCTTGGCAGACGCGGGCAAGAAGGTTCTATTGGTCAGTACCGACGCGGCGTCGAACCTTGATGAAATGCTCGGCATTGCGCTGCGCAACCATCCGGTTCCTGTGCCGGGGGTTCCGGGTCTGATGGTCCTGAACATCGATCCGGAAGCCGCGTCGCAGAACTACCGAGCCCGTGTCATTGAACAAATGGGCACGCAGGCTACGGCTGAGGAGGTGGACCTCGTGCGCGAGCAACTCTCGGGTGCCTGCACCACCGAGATCGCCACCTTCGATGAGTTCTCTCAACTTCTGTCGGAAGGAGGGCGGGATTTCGACCATGTCGTGTTCGATACCGCCCCCACGGGCCATACCTTGAGGCTTCTCAGCCTGCCCAAGGCATGGAGCGGGTTCCTCAAGGGCAATGACCGCGGAGCATCCTGCCTGGGGCCGCATTCGGGGTTGAAGATGCAGGAGCAGCTTTTCAACCGGGCGCTGGCATCCCTGAACGACGCTTCGCTCACCACCATTGTTCTGGTGGCGCGGCCTGAGGCGGGAGCGCTCAACGAAGCCGCCAGGTCTTCAGACGAACTGCGTGAGTTGGGCCTTTCCCACCAGCGCCTGGTGATCAACGCGGTTTTCAAGGCGCAAGACCCCGGCGATGCCGTCGCCCTGGCCATCGAGGCTCTGGGACAGGAGGCCATGCAGGAGATGCCGCAGGCGCTGAAACGTCTGGCGGCTGACGTGATTCCCATGCGGCCCGTCGATTCCGTGGGGCTGCAGGCGCTGCGGGCGCTGCTGTCGCCATCACCGACCGAGGTGCCTGCGGCAGTCCTGGACGCGCCCGACTTCGCGCACCAGAAACTGTCCGCGCTGGTGGCGGAGCTGGCGCGGGGTGAGCGTGGATTGATCATGGTGATGGGCAAGGGCGGCGTGGGCAAGACCACCATTGCCGCCGCGATCGCCCTGGGACTGGTCAAGCTCGGCAAGTCCGTGCACTTGAGCACCACGGACCCCGCCGCCCATTTGGCGGTGACGCTCGACGGCGAGGTCCCGGGCCTGACCGTCGGGCGCATTGACCCCAAAGCAGAGACCCAGAAATACGTGGACAAGGTCGTTGCCGCCAAGTCGGCCGGCATGACCCCGGCGGAGAAGGACCTGTTGATGGAAGATCTGCGTTCTCCATGCACGGAGGAAGTGGCGGTCTTCCATGCGTTCTCGCATGTGGTGTCTCAGGCCCGCAGTGCGTTCGTGGTGCTCGACACCGCGCCCACGGGCCACTCGCTGCTGCTCATGGATGCCACGGGCGCCTACCACCGCCAGATGGTGCGGGAGTTCGAAGGCAAGGCGTCGGGGCGCATCACCACCCCCTTGATGCGGCTACAGGACCCTGACTACACCAAGATCATTCTGGTGACGCTGCCCGAGGCCACCCCGGTGTCGCAGGCCGCCGCGCTGAAGGAAGACCTGCAGCGGGCCCGGATCGGCACCTTTGCCTGGGTGGTCAACAAGTCACTGTTGGCCAGCAACACCCGCGATCCCCTTCTTCAGGCCCGGTTGAACAGCGAGAGGCGGCAGATGGAGCGGGTTCAAGCATTGGCGCAAGGCCGGTTCTATCTCATTCCCTGGGCGGCGACACCGCCCGTGGGCGCAAAGGCGCTGGGGGATCTGCTGGAGCCTTGAGCTGCAGAGGCGGCCCTTCCTGGCATGCAAGAGCCTCGCGGGCCGCGGCACACATTCAGCACCGGTGCAGCGTCAGGAGGGGCCCCCGCCGGGTTGCGCCAGCGCGCCCTGCGCATCTTCGCACCACCACTGCGCGGCCGCATAAAAGCCCTCCCACACGCACCCGTTGCACCCGCGGCCGCAGCAGGTGGTGGGCTCAGGCGGCGGTGGGCGCAGCGCTACACCGGCGTGGGCGGCCTGCGCCTGCAGGGCGGCGAAGCGCTGGCGGGTGGCTTGCAGCATGAAGGTGACGGGGCCTTACCGGCGCCCGCGCCAACGGATCAGGCCATAGCGCGCCAGGAAGGCGCAGCCCAGCACCAGCGCGAACCACCCCACGACGTGGCCCTGGGCCATCATCTCGCGCACGGCGGGCGAGCGGGCAATGTAGGGGGCCAGCAGGATGATCACGCCAATGAGCGCGCACACCGCGCCCTTGAGCAGCAGCTCGGAATCTTGTTTGCGCTGGGAGAAAGAGGGCATGGCGGCGATTATCCTTGGCGGCTTCGCAAGCCCCCATTCGTGAAAGTACACAGTCCATGGCCATCCAGTGGTTTCCCGGTCACATGCACCTGACGCGCAAGGCGATCGGCGAGCGCATCAAGGACATCGATGTGGTGATCGAGCTGCTGGACGCGCGCTTGCCGGGCTCCAGCAGCAATCCGCTACTGGCCGAGCTGACGGGCCATAAGCCTGCGCTGAAGGTGCTCAACAAGCAGGACGTGGCCGACCCGGCGCGCACGCCGGCGTGGCTGGCCTGGTACAACGCGCGGCCCGGCACGAGCGCGATTGCGCTGGATGCGTCCGACGCCGCGCCCGCGCGTCGGCTCATCGACGCGTGCCGGCAGCTTGCGCCCAACCGGCGCGGCCTCTCCAAGCCCATGCGGGTACTGATCTGCGGCATTCCCAATGTGGGCAAGTCCACGCTGATCAACACCCTGTCCGCCAAGCGCGAAGCCAAGACGGGCGACGAGGCCGGCGTGACCAAGCAGGAGCAACGCATCGTGCTGGACGATGACTTTTACCTGTGGGACACGCCTGGCATGCTGTGGCCGCGCATCACCGTGCCCGAAAGCGGCTACAAGCTCGCCGCCAGCGGCGCCGTGGGGCGCAATGCGTACGACGAGGAAGAAGTGGCGCTGGAACTGTTGGCCTACCTCAAGCAGCACTACGCACCGCTGCTGGATGCGCGCTACAAGCTGGGGCTGGACGCGGCGGCCATCGCCGCCAAGCACGACGACGAACTGCTGGAGCTGATTGCCAGGAAGCGCGGCGCGGTGATGAGCGGCGGGCGCCTCAACCTGCAAAAGGCCGCCGAGATCGTGCTCACCGACCTGCGCAGCGCAGCGCTGGGCCGTGTGACGTTGGAGACGCCGGCCGAGTTCGAGGCCTGGCTGGCCGCCGCCGAGGTGCAGGAAAAGGAACGCGCCGCGCGCAAGGCCGAGCAGCTGCGCCGCAACGAGCGCCGCGCGCGCAACGCCCCGCGGGACGAGGACTGATCAGGGCCAGGTTCGCTCGCAGGATCTGCGCAGTTCACAGGCCCTAGGCCAGCACCGGATCGCAGCGCACCTCGGTGGTGACCGAGTTGGCGATGAAGCACTGTTCATGCGCCTCATGGTGCAGGGCGTGCAGCTGTTCGTGCGTGGGCTGCGGGTCGCCGCCAAAGCGCACCGCCGGGCGCAGCGTGACCACGGTCATGGCCATGCGGCCCTGGGCGTTGCGGGCCATCACGCCCTCGGCTGCGTCGCGGTAGTCGTCCACGCAAAAACCCTGCCGCGCGGCGATGGAGAGGAACCACAGCATGTGGCAGCTCGACAGCGCGGCGACGAAGGCTTCCTCCGGGTCCACGGCGGCCGCGTCGGACCAGGGCAGCGGCACGACGTGGGGCGACGAGGAGCCGGCCAACTGCGCGCCACCGTCAAAGCGCAGCAGGTGGCGGCGGCTGTAGCGGTTCTTGAGGAAGTCCTGCGGCGTGGCGTCGCGCGTCCAGGTGATTTCGGCGTGGTAAGTGGCCATGGTGGTGTTTGAATGAAAAATGCCTCTAGCGCCCGCCTGTCAAGCGCGAGCAGCTATGGATATTGAAGCAATGCACGCGCTGCCCCTACCAGGCCAGCGGGCTGGATGCATCCGCCCAGAAGATGAAGCGCCGCAGCTCCGCATAGCGCGACGTGCTGAGCAGGGCCGGGTCGGTGCCGCTGCCCTTGCGCAGCAGCACCAGGTAGCCGCTGGCGCTGCCCACGGCCAGGGTGTGGCCGTCGGGCGCTGCGGCGATCGCCAGGATGGCGCCGCCGATGTGGTGGCGCCAGAGGGCCGTACCGTCCTCGGCCAGGCCGTGCAGATCGCCCTGTGCGTCGCCCTCCACACGCAGGCCATGGGCGGTGGCGGCGGGGCACGATGCAGGCAGGTTTGGCGGTGCGGCCGTGGGGCTCAGCGCCCACGCATCGACACTGATCCGCCACCACGCGGGTGCTTGCGTGGGATGCACGGGCTCCGTGCGGGCCAGCAGACGGCCATCTTCCAGCCACTGCAGGGCGTCCACGGCGTGGCCGGTGCGCGCGGCGTGGTGGGCATAGACATGGGGCGCGAAGGCAAAGCGCCGGTGAAAGCGTGCGGACAGGTCGCCGTCGGCCAGCGCTTGCACAGCGCGTGCCAGTTGCAGCACGGCGCCAGCCTGGGGGCCGCGCGGGTCGGTGGGCTGCGCAGGCATGAAATGCACAGGGGCGGGCAGCGGTACGGTCGCCGGGGGCGTGCCGGCTGCCGCGGCACCGGGCGCCACACCACGGGCGGGTACAGCATCGCCTACCGCTGCGGCCGCCACGGCAGCGGCCGCCGCAGCGGATGACGCCGCGGGTTCCGTGCCGTGCTCCAGGGCCGCCGCGGCATCAGCGGCGTCGGCCTGCCGCAGCCAGTGCTCCCGCACGCGGGCGGCGTGGGCCCGGCCGTGGGCCTGCCAGTCGTGCGACAGCGCCATGAGGACGGGCCCGAACACCTCGGTGTCGGCCTCGTGCGGCGCGAAGGGCGGCAGGCGGGGCAGGGGCGGGGCATCGCCGGACAAGCCGCTGGTGTGCAGCGCCTGTTGCTCTTGTGCATGGGCGGCGTGCAGGCGCTGCTCCAGCGTGGTGAACAGCTCCAGCAGGTGCTGCATGTGCTGCACGGCGTGGTTGGGCAGCGGCGTGCGCGGATCGCTCTGGCGCTGGCTGTAGGTGATGCGCAGGCCGTTCGGGTGGGCCGTGCCCTCCGGCAAGGCATCGCCGGGCGTCAAGTCGATCTGGTAGCAGGCATGTGCGTCGTCCTCGGGGTCGCCAGCGCGCTCGCTGCCGTTGCGCCAGCTGAACTTGAGCGCCCGCCCCCATGAATGGCCCCCCTGCTGGCCGGGCTGGCGCGCGCCGATCCACACGTCGCCCTCCCACCAGCCGTTGCGCTCGGGGTCGCTCCATGTGTTGTAGCGGGTGGTGAATGCGGGCAGCAGCGTCAGCGCCTCGATGCGTGCGGGGGTGAGCGTGGCATGCAGCCGCTCGCGCAGCGGCCGGCCGGCGCGGCGCTGGCCCTCGGCCAGGCGCCAGTAGGCCAGCACCTCGCGCCAGCCCTCTCCGCAGGCGGCCACCGCGCCGGCTGCCGCGTCGCCCGCCCCGGCCTGTGCGGGGAGCGGTTGCCATGCGCCGGGCTGGCCGGCGCTGTCGTAGGCGCGGTATTGGCGCACCAGGCCGTCCGCGCCGGGGGGCGGAGGCGGGACGCCAGAGCGCAACCGCGCCCAGGCCTGCGCCAGCGCGCGGGTAGGTGCATTTTCGGCAGGGGGCAGGGCGAGCCAGAAGTCCCAGCGCTTCCAGAGAGTGATGAACAGGGCGTCGTGGTAGGCGTCCTGGTCTTCATCCACGTGGCTGCGCGTGAGCAGAAAGTCCGTCTGCCCGAACCAGCCGGCTGCCTTGTGCTGGCCCTTGTCGGGCAGGGCCGCCTGGAGCAGCCGCCGCAGTTGCGCGGCGTCCATTGCATCGCCTGCGCACAGTCCGTCGCCCACCGGCAGCCCGGGCTCTTCGGACACAGCCGGCTTGACCGCGCTGGCAGGCGGAGGCACGAATGAAGAGGGGCTGGACATGGCAAAGGCGCACGGTTGTGTGGCGCATGGTAGCGCCGACACCGCTGCGCCATCAATGTGCGGCCCGTGGGCCCCCAAGGGCCATGGGTAGAGGGGCGTCGGCCATGGCTGGGCTTGGGTTTTGCCGCTGTGGCGGGCAGCGCGGGGCCTTGCCGAGCGGGGCCCGCACGCGGGAGGGACTACAGCACGATCTTGCCGTCGGTGACATACAGCTCGTACTGGTCGCGCGGCAGGGCGGTGAGGCCTGCGGTGTTGTTGTCGTCGCGCCAGCTCAGCGTGACGCTGTCGGTGGCGAAGGTGAGTTCCACCGGTCCTTCCGGAATGGCAATGGGCATGCCGTCTCCTTCCCGGTAGGTGACGTGGCCTTGGATGGTGGCTTGCTGGGGCATGTGCGTGCTCCTGGGTCGTTGCGGTCAAAAGGGGGACGGGTGCCCCCTACCGCATTACAGGCCATCCTGTGGAGTGTCGGCTGTCAGACCAGCGCGCGTTTTGCGCCGCAGGCGTTTGCGTCGAGCCGGAGGCTGGCCCGGGTCCGTCGGTGCGGCGCGCTGTGCCAGAGGAATCACCCACAGCACCACCACTGCCAGCAGCGTGCCCAGGATGGCCGTGCTCTCACGCCCCAGGCCCGCGGCCACGCCGATGGCGGCCGTGAGCCAGATGCCGGCCGCGGTGGTCAGGCCCTTGACCTGGCCTTCCGCGTCGCCCTTCAGGATGGTGCCCGCACCCAGGAAGCCGATGCCGGCGATCACCCCTTGCAGCACACGGCTGTTGTCCGCCGGGGCAATGCCCGCCTGCTGCGCGACGAGCACGAACAACGCGGCGCCCATGGCCACCAGCATGTGGGTGCGCAGGCCTGCGGCCTTGCCGGCCTGCTCGCGCTCCCACCCCAGCAGGCCGCCCAGCAGCGCGGCCACGCCCATGCGCAAGACCACCCGCGTGGTTTGCTGGGGGTCGCCAATGTCCGAGAACTCGTGGGCGGCCACGGCCAGGGCGTCAGCCCACCAGCCGGTCATGGCGTGCCAGGCCTGAAGACCAGGCGAGAAAGGGACAAAGCGGGGAGGAAAGCGTGGGGCGATGCACGGTGCATGGCCGCCAGTGTGAAGCGCGTAGACCGGGGTGGGCAGCGGCGGCCGCCGCTCCTGCGGGNCTCCGAAAAGCTGCAGGGCGTTAGATAAAAATTGGCCGGTAGCGCTTGCTAGGTAAGCGCTACAAGCTACTCTTTTGGAAGCGAATCTTCGATATCCTGCTGCCAGGGCAGGGTCCAGATGCGTTGCTGCCAATCCGGCGCCGCGTCCGCGTTTGGCTGCGGGGGTGCGCTGGCGGTGGTGGATGTTCTGGCAGCGGGCCACTGCAATCCACTGTGCAGCGTGACCAGGCGGCCGTCTGCGGGGTGGGGCAGGCTGAGCTGCCACGCATGCAGCCACAGGCGGTGCAGGCCGAGGCGCTGTGCCCACCAACGGTTGAGCGGCCCCTTGCCGTGGGTGGCGTCGCCCAGGATGGGGTGGGCCAGATGCTTGAGGTGGCGGCGGATTTGGTGGCGGCGCCCCGTGGTCGGCTCGGCCCGCACCAGCGATGCGCGCGTCGTGGCAAAGCGGGGGTCGCTGGACTCGGGCAGCTCCAGCCGCGCCAGGCGCATGAGGCGCGTGTGGGCAGGCTGGGTGGGGGCATCGGGCGGCGCGTCGTCGGGGCGCAGCGGGTGGTCCACTTCGGCCTGCGCCGGTGCCCAGCCGCGTACCAGCGCCAAGTATTGCTTGCGCACGGCATGCCGGGCGAAGGCGTCGGCCAGGGCCCGCGCGGCGGCGGGGTGCAGGGCCATGACGAGCACGCCGCAGGTGCCCTTGTCCAGCCGGTGCACGGGGTAGACGTGCTGGCCGATCTGGTCGCGCAGCGCCTGCATCACGAAGCGCGTTTCGCCCGCGTCCAGTCCTGTGCGGTGCACCAGCCAGCCTGCCGGCTTGAAAACGGCCACCATGTGCGCGTCCTGCCACAGCAGGCGCAGCGGAGGGTGCGCGGGCGTCAGGGGTTGCGTCCCGGGGTGAGCTGGATGGTACTCAGGCCCGAATGGGGCGGGTCCTGGTGCGAGGTGAGCCAGTACACCCACAGGCCGCGCAGCCACGCGCCCATGTAGATGATGGACACGGTAAAGATGCCCCACTGCTCGGCCTTCCACGAGGCGTAGAACCAGAACGGCTGCCCCAGCAGCCCGAAGATGCAGGCCCAGCGGCGCAGCGCCGTTCTGCGCGCCTGCGACAACCAGGCGGCGGTGGCACCCAGCAGGGCGATGGCGATCTGGTCAAGTCCCATGGTGATGTGGCCGTTGCGTGGTGGTAGGGTGTTAACTGGATGTTTGTAAGGGGTATCTATTTAGCTCCAGCAGCGCCAGAATAGCTGGATGG
>NZ_JSYI01000076.1:0-62550 GCF_001023515.1 Diaphorobacter sp. J5-51
CAAGTCGCTTCATTGCGCTTGACTTCGAAGACGGTTACTCAGTCCTAGCACCTGCAAAGCCGCGGCTTCATCGCCCCCCGACGGCCGGTCAGAGGCCACCAGCGCACGGATCCGGGCCGCCTCCTCCGGGAAATAAAACGAGCACAGCATGCGCCCCAGGCCCTGGAACATCGCGCCGAGAAACGCTTCCTCGCGCTGGTCGCTCGGCCCGCACAGCTGCGCCGCCACGGCGCCGGCCATCATGGTGCGCAAGAATTCCTCGCGCATCTGCTTGGCATGCCCCCGGTCCTGCATGTGCTCCAACAGCACCAGCGACAGCGCCATGTTGCGCACCGCATTGAAGCCTACCAGGCTCACAGCGCGCGAAACCGTGCCGATGCCGCCCCCCAGGTGGGAAAAGGGGGCGCTGTTGACCAATCGCAGCAGCTTGTTGGTGAGGGCAACGCTCTTGAGGATCTCGTTGGTCAGATCGGCAATGCTGTCGTCCTCCGAGTGGGTCATGCGCTGGATGCGCGCCACCGAATCGGACAGCGCCGGAAAGTCACTCTTGTGGCGCATGCGCCGCAGCAGGAAGTCCAGCGCGGCATTGCTTGCCGCCGTAGGGGCGCTCACCGGCGCCGCCCAGGCACGCAAGGCATCGCACATTTCCTGCGCGCTGGCGTAACGCTCGGCAGGGTCGCGCGCCAGGGCCCGGCGCAGGATGGAGCGCAGCCCATCGTCCACGCCTGCCCCCAGATCGTCGGGCAGCTGCGGCGCGTGGCGGGCGACATGCGCGAGCGCCTGCACCGGGTCACGCTCAGTAATCAAACGCCTGCCGGTGAGCAGTTCCACGAGCACCAGCGCAGCGGCGTAGATGTCCGACGCGGGCGCGGGCGCCGCGCCCGCCACCGCTTCTGGCGCCATGTAGGCCGGCGTGCCGCGCGCAATGGGGCCGCCCGCAGGGCTGGCCATGGCCGCGGCGATGCCGAAATCCATGATCCGCGCATGGCGCTGGGCATCCACCATCACGTTCGACGGCTTCAGGTCGCAGTGCACGATGCCGGCCTCATGCGCCGCCTGCAGCCCTTCGAGCAGGTCCACCATCAGCTCCACCGCGTCGTGCACCGCACAGCGGCCCTGATGCGCCAGATGCTCGGCCAGCGTGCAGCCCGGCACATATTCGAACACCAGGTAGGGCTGGCCTTCGTGCACGTCGGCCTCGAACACCGGCACGATGCGCGGGTGCGACAGCCGGCCCACATGGCGCGCCTCGCGCAGACACTGCTCCTGCGCCTGCGCGTCGCCGCCGTCGGCCAGCCACTTGATCGCGACCTCGCGGTGCAGGCGCGTGTCCCGCGCCAGCCATACGGTCGCCTGCGCGCCCCGGCCCAGCACGTGCTGCAACTCGAATCGCCCCAGGCGCTGGCGAGCGGGCATGGCGCCCGCTGCAGCGCCCAGGGTGGCCGGACGGGAAACGGAATCGGGCATGGCGTAAGCTGGCTACAAGATCTACGCATCATCCACCAAAAACCGTTGCCGGACCGGCATTTGCCTTTCGACAGCGCCGACGCTGACAGCCATGCCCACCACCCACCTGCTGTACCTGCACGGCTTTCGCTCCTCGCCCCAGTCCACCAAGGCCCGCCAAGTGGCCGCGCACGTGGCCCAGCACCACCCGGGCGTAACGTTCTGGTGCCCACAGCTGCCCCCTTCGCCGCGCGCGGCGATGGCGCTGGTCGCAGGCGGCATCGCCACCTGGCCGCAGGGACCGGGCATGGCGGTGGTCGGCTCGTCGCTCGGCGGCTACTACGCCAGTTGGGTGGCGCAACAGGCGCGCTGCACCAGCGTGCTGCTCAACCCCGCCGTCCACCCCGCGCGCGACCTGGAACGCCACATCGGCGAGCAGACCGCGTGGCACAACCCCGAAGAGCGGTTCTTCTTCCGCCCCGAGTACATCGCCGAGCTGCAAGCGCTGGACGTGCGCCACCTGCCGCCCGCGGGGCCGGAGCTGCTGATCGCCGCGCAGGGTGACGAACTGCTGGACTGGCGCGAGATGGTCGCGCGCTACCCGCAAGCCACCCAGCGCGTACTGCCCGGCGGCGACCACGCGCTGAGCGACTTCGCCCAGCACCTGCCCGAGGTGCTGGCATTCTGCGACCTGGCCTGATCAGCGCTCCAGCGGCGGGCCACCGGAAGGCTGGCCGCGCTGCCAGCGCCCGAAGTCGTACGGATAGGCGCGGCGGTAGCGGTCGGTGTGCAGCGCCACCTCGTCCTCGCGGCCCAGCAGCCGCGCGCTGGCGATGAGCTTCTCGATCACGCGCGGCTCGGGCGAGTAGTGCAGCAGTTGCAGCGCCAGGGCATGCATCTCGGCCGCATTGGCGGGCGTGACCACCACAGTGGTGAGCTGCGCGAACTGCGCTGGCGCGCGGAAGAACCACACCTGCCGCGCCGCGTCGGCAGCCGTCAGCGCGCGCAGCGCCGCGGGCCGCTCTACCGTGGGACGGTACAGCGCGCTCACGCGCGCGTAGTCGCGCACCAGCACGAACCCCATGGCCGGTGCCGCCAGCAGTGCCACGCCCGCCACCACCGCACCCACGGGGCGCCAGCGCGCCGCACGCGACAGCCAGGGCGCCAGCAGCACCAGCACGGCCAGCGCGGTGGCCAGCTGGAACGGCCCGTACCACAGCGGGAACTCCAGCAGGCTGTGCACGCCCACAAGGGCCAGCACGCCCCAGGCCAGTTGGCGGTGGGGCTGCGCCTCTCGCCAGGGGCGCGCGCGCAGCGCGGCCCACAGCGGTACGCCGCACAGCAGCAGCGCGGCCGGCAGGCCCAGCTCCACTGCCAGATGCAGCGGCAGGTTGTGGGCGTTGTCCAGCAGCACGCAAAAACGCTCTCCCGCAAACGGGTGGATGTAGTGCGCGTAGTCCAGCTCGCCCCAGCCCCAGCCGGCCCAGGGCCGCTGGGCGATCAGCTCCAGCACGTTGGACCACAGCGTAGCGCGGCCGACGCAGGTCTGGGAGCCATCGGCCATCCGCATGAACAGGCCGTCCATGCGCATGCCCGTCCACCGCAGCAGCAGCTGCGGCAAGCCCCACGCGGCCACCGCATAGACCGCCAGCCCCACGCCGGCCATGCCGAGCGCCAGTGCGCCGCTGCTGCGCCGCCACACGACGAGCAGCGCCAACACCACCAGCCACTCCAGCGCCCCCGTGCGCGAGGCCGTGGCCGCGCCCGCAGTGGCCAGCAGCACCATGGCCCAGGGCACCGCGACCGCCGCCAGCACCGGCCAGCGCGCGCCGCGCCCTCCCAGCACCGGGTTGCCGTCCACCTGCTCCTGCAGGCGCGCCACCCACCACAGCAGCGCCCACACGCCCAGCGCCAGCAACGTGGCCTGCTGGTTGCGCTGGCGCAAGTTGCCGAAGGCCAGGCCCGGGCTGGAGGCATGCACCCACGGCGCCCACCCCGGGTCGCCCATGAAGAACTGCACCAGGCCGATGGCCGCGGCCACCAGCGCCGCCAGCAGCAGACCCGCCGCCAGATGGGCGCCCAGGCGCGCGGCACTGGGACGCCAGGCGCCGCACCAGGCCAGCGCCGCCAGCAGCCAGGCGCAGGCGCCGCTGGCCAGCAGCGGCCAAAAGTTGGAATACGGAGCCTCGGTAATGCCAAAGACGAAGGGCAGCGCCATCGCCAGGACCGCCAGCGGCGCGAAATCAGGACGCATGGCGGGGTGGTGGTGCAAAGGCGATCGTGGGCGTCATGGTGGCACCCATCATAGGCGCCGCCATGGCAATAGGGCCTGTTCACACTATTTTTGCCAGATGCGTTGCGATCAAAAAGGGCCAGGCGCAAGGCGCCAAACGAAGCTGGGGTGCTACCCCAGCGAGGCTTGGCAACGCCGCGAATGGCCCTTTTTGATCGCAACCCGGAGGGAACGGAGTGAAAACCGCGCCATTCGTCGTTGCCCTCCTAGCCAAGGCCCCGGCCTTGGCGTCGTCACGCGCCTAGATTGGCGCGGTTTTCACGCCATTCGCACTGGCAAAAATAGTGTGAACAGGCCCTAGCCGCACTTCAAGCCAAAAATGCCTCCAGCGCTTTTGCAGCAAGCGCTGACAGCTATCAAAGGCAGAGCAATGGACTACCTGGGCGTGCAGGCACTCCCCGGCTGCGTAGCCTGGCGCAGCCAGGCGATGAGCGCCGCACGCTCGCCATCGTCCTTCACGCCCGCGTAGCCCATGGACGTGCCGGGCACGGTGGCTGGCGGGTCCTTCAGGAAGCGCTGCAGCGTGCGCTCGTCCCAGACGATGCCGCTGGCCTTCATGGCCGGGGAGTAGCCGTCGAACCCCGGCGCCGTGCCCGCGCGGCGGCCGAACAGGCCGCAGTGCTGCGGTCCCGTGCGGTGGCCCTCGATGGCGTGGCACCCCGCGCAGCGCGCGTAGATCTGCTGGCCGCGCGCCAGCTGGGCCGCGTCAGGCGCCATGGGCTGGGGCGCGGCCAGCGCTGGCGTTGCCGGTGCGGGCCCGGCGACCGCCATGCCCGCAGCACCAAGCGCCAATCCGCCCACCAACGCCCAGGCCCGCCTACGCCCACCTGCCTGGACGCGGGTCATGACAGGAACGCCGAGGGCACCGGCGCCTCACCCAGGGCCTGGCGCAGCACGGCCCAGTGCATGGCCTCGTCGCCCAGGATGCTGGCGGCCACTTGCGCCAGGGCACGGTCGGCAAACAGCGGCACCGCGCCCAGGTAGGCCGACACGGCGCCGCGCTCCAGTCCGGCGGCAAAGCGCAGCACGTCGGCTTCGGCCTTGAGCTTGTCGGTCGGAAAGCCGTACTGCGCCTTGGCCTGCACGGGCTTGCCGCCCATCTTCTGCACGGCGCCGGCGATCGCGTCGGCATGCTCCTTGTGGTGGCCCTGGAACTGCTGCGCCAGCGGCAGCACGCCGGAGGTGAGCAGACCGCTCTCGGCGCCCACCTGGTAGGCGGCCACGGCCTCGTACTCCGCCGCCAGCGCGGTGTTGAGGATGCGTACGTCGGCCTCGTGCTGCCGCGCATCGGTCTTGGCAGCGGCGGCAAGCGCGTCGCGCCCACCCAGCAACGCCACGGCCGAGGCCGAGAGCACGGCCGCGCCCACCGTGCGGCGGCGCGCGAGCAGTGCAGAAGTAGAAGAAGGAGGCAGGAAGAAGGAAGAGCGGTTCATGGTCATCTCCTTGAAGAAAGGGACAAGGGCCGCGCCGGCGGCGCGGGTAATCGGCGCGGCGCACAGCGGCGCGCAGGCCATAGGCGTGGGCGGGGTGGCGCCGGCCCGTCAGGCCAGCAGCCCGCGCCGCGCCAGTGCGTCCAGCACCTGCTGCACGACCTGGTCGCAGCGCGCGAGCGCAAACGGAAAGACGCTGTCGGCGCAGGCCTCCGCCCGCGCGCCCAGCGCGTCGCGCAACATGGCGCGCGAGCGCAGGTAGCGGGTGCGCACCAGCTCTTCGCTGATGTCCAGGCAAAAGGCCGCCTCCTGCACGCTCATCTCCTGCACGGCACGCAGGAGGAACACGCTGCGGTACAGCGGCGGCAGGCTGTGCACGGCCGACTCCAGCAGGGCGCGCAACTGGGCACGCGCAAGTGCCTGGTCGGGCGCGTCGTCGGGCGGGGCGAAATAGGACATGGCATCCTCCGGCTGCGGCTCCTGGTCGCTGGCCTGCGCGGGGTCGATGGCCACGCTGCGCGCACGCCGGCGCAAGACGTCCAAGGCCGTGCGCAGGCAGATGCGCGCCAGCCAGGTGCCCAGCGCGGCATCGCCGCGGAAGGCCCGCAGCCGCGTGAAGGCGCGCAAATAGGCCTCCTGCACCACGTCCTGCGCCTCGGCGTCGTCATGCACCACGCCGCGCGCGGCGCGAAACATCAGCCGGTTGTGGCGCCGCATGATGGCGGCGAAGGCTCCCGCCTCGCCGGCGAGGGCGCGCGTCACCAAGGCCGCGTCCGCCGCACGGTCGGCGATCGGGATGGCAGTGGCAACCGCCGCCTGCGGCAGGTCCTCGGATGGGTGCATGGCTCGCCTCGCTTTCGTTGAGACCCTTTGCCCATTGGACGCACGCCGAAGGCCTGGCGTGACAAACACCCGCAATCACCTGCCACGAACAGGGGCGCTGCCCGCCGCCATGGGAAAATCGCGCCCCTATGCATGCACTGTTCGACGAAGCCGGCAAGTTCCTGGCCGGCCGCATCCTCTCCGAAGCCGAAAGCTCGGCACAGATTGAGCTCGACTCGGGTAAACGCGTCAAGGTCAAGGCCGCCAACATCCTGTTGAAGTTCGACAAGCCCGCCCCGGCCGAGCTGCTGGCGCGGGCGCGCGAGATCGCCGCCGGCGTGGAGCTTCCGCTGGCCTGGGAGTTCGCGCCCGAGGAGGAGTTCGGCTTCGCCGAGTTGGCGCGCGACTATTTTTCTGCCCAGGCGCCAGTGACCGAGCAAGCCGGCATGCTGGTGGCGCTGTTCGAGGCGCCGCACTACTTTCGCCGCGCGGGCAAGGGGCGTTTTCGCAAGGCGTCGGCCGAGGTGCTGCAGCAGGCCCTCGCCGCCATCGAGAAGAAGAAGCAGATCCAGGCGCAGATCGACGCCTGGGCCGCCGAACTCGTCGCCGGCACCTGCCCGCAGCCCGTGCGCGAGCAGCTCTACAAGATCCTGTTCCGCCCCGACAAGAACGCGCCCGAGTACAAGGCCGTGGTCGAGGCCAGCCGCAGCGCGCAGAAGGCTCCGCTGGACCTGTTGCAGGCCGCGGGTGCGATCGACTCCAGCTACCAGTTCCACTGGAAGCGCTTTTTGTTCGACAACTTCCCCAAGGGCACGGGCTTTCCCCAGCTGGCGGCACCCCAGCCGCCGGCCGACCTGCCGCTGGCGGATGTACAGGCCTATTCCATCGACGATTCGGCCACCACCGAGATCGACGACGCCCTGTCGGTGCAGGGCCTGGGCACCGGCACCGTGACGCTGGGCATCCACATTGCAGCGCCGGGCCTGGCGATCCAACCCGGGGGCGACCTGGACAAGCTGGGGCGCACGCGCCTGTCCACCGTCTACATGCCGGGCTACAAGATCACCATGCTGCCGGGCGACGTGGTGCAGATCTACACGCTGGACGAGGGGCGCGCCAACCCGGCCGTGTCGCTGTATGTGACGATCGACGAGGCCACGCTGGCCATCACCGCCACCGAGACGCGCCTGGAGCGCGTGCCCGTGACGGTGAACCTGCGCCACGACCAGCTCGACCACATCGTGACGGAAGAGTGGTTGGCCGACCCAACCATTCAACATGAAAACACGCCACAGGCCTTGCTGGATCTGCGCGAGCAGCTCTCCTTTTTGCACCGCCTGGCGAAAAGCCTGAAGGCCCAGCGCGAGGTGGTGCGCGGCAAGCCCGAGACCTTCAACCGGCCGGACTACACCTTCCGCCTGAGCGCCGCCCGGCCGCCCGAAGGCGCGAACGCCCCCGCGGGGGGCAGCGCAGCCAGCGAAGCGGCAAGCGTGGGGGCCCACAAGCCCCGCAACGACGGCGCCGAGCCCAACGGCAGCGAAACGGTGGACATCACCACCCGCAAGCGCGGCGCGCCGCTGGACCTGATCGTGGCCGAGGCCGCCATCGTCGCCAACAGCACCTGGGGCAACATGCTGGCCGAGCACGGCGTGCCCGGCATCTACCGCAGCCAGGCGAGCCTGGCGCCCGGTGTGAAGGTGCGCATGTCCACCAAGGCGCTGCCGCACGCCGGCATCGGCGTGAAGAGCTACGCCTGGGCCACCTCGCCGCTGCGCCGCTACGTGGACCTGGTGAACCAGTGGCAGATCATTGCCTGCGCGCGCCACGGCAAGACCGCTGCACTGGCCGCACCGTTCAAGCCCAAGGACGCGGAGCTGTTCTCCATCATCAGCAGCTTCGATGCCGCCTACAGCGCCTACAACGGCTACCAGGCCGGCATGGAGCGCTTCTGGACGCTCAAGTACCTGCAGCAGAACCAGATCACCGAGCTGGACGCCACCGTGTTCAAGGAAGGGCCGAACGGCAGCTTCCTGGTGCGCGCCGACACCCTGCCACTGGTGCTGCCCGTGCTGGGCGCGCAGCAGCTGCCGCGCGGCGCACGCGTGCGCGTCAAGCTCGGCGAGATCGACGAGATCACGCTGGACGTGGCGGGCACCCTGGTGGCGCGCCTGGACGACCCGCTGGATGCCAGCGACGACGGCCCGGTGGACGAGGACGAGGGCGACGAGGAGGCCGTGGCCGGCCCGATCGCCATCGCGGTCGATGTCAACGAGGCCGAGGGCGAGGGCGCCGGCGGCACCGCTGATAATCGGGCGCCGTGACAACCGCTCCCTTGCTCCACCGCCATGCAGCGCGCCGCCCTACAGGGGCGCCGCGGCCTGCAGTGATGGCGGCCCGACGATGAAAATCTCCACCCTGCTTCAACGCCTGACGACGCTGCAGATCGCGCTGGGCGTCTCCATCGCCGTGCATGCCGCACTGCTCACGGTGCGCTTCGTGGACCCCGAGAGCTTCAACCGCGTGTTCCAGGACACGCCGCTGGAGGTGATCCTGGTCAACGCGCAGTCCAACGAGCGCCCCGACAAGGCGCAGGCCATCGCGCAGGCGTCGCTGGCCGGTGGCGGCGAGGCCGCCAAGGGACGCGCCACCAGCCCCCTGCCCTACTCGGCCCTCACCACGATCGGCGACGACCTGGAGGAAGCCCAGCGCAAGATGGACCAGATGCTGGAGCAGCAGACCCAGATGCTGGCCCAGCTGCGCAAGCAGCTCGCCGTGCTGCCCGAGCCCGACCCGCGCAAGCCCAGCCAGAGCACCGACAGCCAGGCCCAGGACGAAAAGCGCCGCCAGTTGGTGAAGCTGCTGGCCGAGATCGAAAAGCGCATCAACGAGGAAAACGCCCGCCCGCGCAAGCGCTACATCAGCCCCGCCACGCGCGAGGAGGTGTACGCCATCTACTACGACGCGCTGCGCCGCAAGGTGGAAGACAAGGGCACGCAGAACTTCCCCGAGCAAGGCGGCCAGAAGCTGTACGGCGAGCTGATCATGATCCTGACCGTGAACCATGACGGCCGCGTGCTGGCCACCGAGGTGGTGCAGGGCTCGGGCAACCGCCTGCTGGACCGCCGCGCCGAGGCCATCGCCCGCGCCGCGGGGCCCTTTGGCCACTTCGGCCCGGCGATGCGCGCCAAGGCCGATCAGATCGCCGTGGTCTCGCGCTTCAAGTTCACGCGCGACCAGACCCTGGAAACCGACCTGCGCTGATGACCGCCGCCGCCGACCTCTACTGCGTGATGGGCAATCCCATCGCCCATAGCCGCTCGCCGTGGATCCACGCGCGCTTTGCCCAACTGACGGACCAGTCGCTGCACTACGAGCGCCGCCTGGTTCCGCTGGACGGCTTCGCCCAGGCGCTGCAGAGCTTCGCCGCCGAAGGCGGGCGCGGCTGCAACATCACCGTGCCGTTCAAGCTGGAGGCCGCGCAGCTGGCCACCACGCGCAGCGAGCGCGTGCAGTTGGCCGGCGCGGCCAATACCCTCGTGTTCGACGGCGGCAGCATCCATGCCGACAACACCGACGGCCTGGGCCTGGTGGCCGACATCACGCAAGGCGCGGGCGTTCCGCTCGCCGGGCGCGACGTGTTGCTGGTGGGCGCGGGCGGCGCGGCCGCCGGCGTGCTGGGCCCGCTGCTGCGGCAGCACCCCCGGCGCATCGCCGTCGTGAACCGCACGCCCGCGCGCGCCCAGGCACTGGTGGACAGCCACGCCGCGCTCGCAGCGCTACAAAAAACAGAGCTACTGGCGCTGGACATGCAAGCGCCAGGGGCCGATTTCGATGTGATCATCAACGCCACGGCCAGCAGCCTGGAAGGCGGCCCGGTGCCCGTGCCCGCCAGCGTGCTGCGCCCCGGCAGCCTGGCCTACGACATGATGTACGGCCCCGCGGCGCAGCCCTTTCTGGACTGGGCCTCGGCCCACGGCGCCACCGCGCGCGACGGGCTGGGCATGCTGGTGGAGCAGGCGGCCGAGGCGTTCCTGCTCTGGCGCGGCGTGCGCCCGCCGTCGGCCCCGGTGCTGCAGGAGCTGCGCGCGGCCATCGCCGCGGGGGCCTGAGGCATGCGGGGCGCACTGCGCTGGTGCATGCTGGTGCTGCTGGCACTGCTGGCGCTGCAGCTGTTCTTCGTGGCGCGCATCGCGGCCATGGCGGTGATCGACCCGGAATCCACCACCTTCCAGCGGTCCGAGGCCTGGGCGCAATGGTCCCAAGGCAGCGGCGTGCGCTGGCGCCAGCAGTGGGTGCCGTACGCACAGATATCCGACCACCTCAAGCGCGCGGTGGTCGCATCGGAGGACGACAACTTCGTCAACCACGACGGCGTGGACTGGGATGCCATTGAAAAGGCGTGGGAGCGCAATGCGCGCATCGAGGCGCAACTGGCCGCCCGGCCGTCGGCCACGGGGCGCGCGCCCAAGATCCGCGGCGGCTCCACCATCACCCAGCAACTGGCCAAGAACCTGCTGCTGTCGGGCGAGCGCAACCTGGTGCGCAAGGGGCAGGAATTCGTGCTCTCCCTGGCGCTGGAGCAGCTCCTGCCCAAGCAGCGCATCCTGGAGATCTACCTGAACAACGTGGAATGGGGGGCAGGCGTGTTCGGCGCCGAGGCCGCCGCGCAGCGCTACTTCGGCAAGAGCGCACGCCAGCTCACCGCGCCCGAGGCCGCGCGCCTGGCCGTGATGCTGCCGGCGCCCAAACGCTTCGAGAAGGCGCCCGGCTCGGCCTACCTGGCCGGGCGCACGCGCGCGCTGCTGGCGCGCATGGGGCGCAGCGAGTTGCCCTGAACCACATGTCATTCATACAATCAAAATCGGCCTTAAAACCAATAGCAGTAAGCGCGAACAGCTATAAATTTAATAGTCCATGAGAATCCTTGGCATCGACCCCGGACTGCAGACCACGGGCTTCGGCGTGGTGGACGTGGACGGCCATCGCCTGCGCTACGTGGCCAGCGGCACCATCCGCACCACGGGGCGCGCCACGGGCCTCGCGCTGGGGGACCTGCCGGGCCGGCTCAAGGTGCTGTTCGACGGCGTGAGCGAGGTGGCCGCGCGCTACCAGCCCAGCACGGCGGCGGTGGAAATCATCTTCGTCAACGTCAACCCGCAGTCCACACTGCTGCTGGGCCAGGCGCGCGGCGCGGCGCTCACCGCGCTGGTGAATGCCAATCTGCCCGTGGCCGAATACACCGCGCTGCAGATGAAGAAGGCCGTGGTAGGCCACGGCCGCGCGGCCAAGTCGCAGGTGCAGGAGATGGTGCGCCGTCTGCTGGAGTTGCCCGGCCTGCCGGGCACCGATGCCGCCGACGCCCTGGGCCTGGCCATCACCCACGCGCACGCCGGCGCGGCCATGGCCCGCGTGGGCGAGGTCGCGCAGCTCACGCGGCGCCAGCACGCCATGTACAAGGCCGGGCGCAGTTACTGAACGACTGTACGCAGCCCTTGCCTCTGGGGCCTTTCCCTACGCAGCAAGCGCGGGCAAGCCAACGTCCTTGTCCGCCATTTCCCGAGCGGCGGTTGCGCGCGCCAACGCCACGGCCCCCGGCTGCGGCGCGCTGCCCTGCAGCTTGAAGCGGCTGACCGCCTCGGTCAGTCGGCCGGCCTGGTCGCGCAGCGACTGCGACGCGGCTGCGGACTCTTCCACCAGCGCGGCGTTCTGCTGCGTCATCTGATCCAGGTGGCTGACCGATTGGCCTACCTGGCCAATGCTGCCCGCCTGCTCGGCGGCCGCGCTGGTGATCTCGGCCACGATGTCGGAAACCCGGCGCACGCTGGCCACGATCTCGGTCATGGTCTCGCCCGCCTGCGCCACCAGGCGCGAGCCGCCCTCCACCCGCTCGACGGAGGCGCCGATCAGCGCCTTGATCTCCTTGGCGGCGTCGGCGCTGCGTTGCGCCAGGCTGCGCACCTCGCTGGCCACGACGGCGAAGCCCCGGCCCTGTTCGCCGGCGCGCGCGGCCTCCACGGCGGCGTTGAGTGCCAGGATGTTGGTCTGGAACGCGATGGAGTCGATCACGCCCGTGATGTCGCCGATGCGCCGCGAGCTGTCGGAAATCTCGCCCATGGTCTGCACCACCTGCGCAACCACCGCGCCGCCGCGCACCGCCACCTCGGCCGCGTTGGCCGCCAGCCCGCTGGCCTGGCGGGACGATTCGGCACTGTGCTGCACCGTGCCGGTGAGCAACTCCATGGACGAGGCGGTCTGCTGCAGGCTGGCGGCGGTCTGCTCGGTGCGCTGGCTCAGGTCTTGGTTGCCCAGGGCGATCTCGTCACTGGCCGTGGCGATGCTGCCCGCAGCCTGCTGCACCTGGCCCACCAGGGTGCGCAGCGCATCCTGCATGCGGCCCATGGCAGCGACGAGGTTGCCGATCTCGTCACGCTGGCGGGACTGCACCGCATGCGACAGGTCGCCCGCGGCAATGCGCTCGGCCAGCGCGCGCGCCTGCTCCAGCGATTGCGTGATGGAACGCACGCTGAACAACGTCAGCGGCACCAGCACCGCCAACCCCAACAGCACGGCTGCAGCAATCAGCGTGGACATGGTGGCGGTGCGCTGGTCCAGGGCGGCGCGCGCCTCTTCCATGTGGCCGCGCGCCTGCGTGGCCAGGCTGGCCAGCAGGGCATCGGTGGTGTCCATGTGGGCCTTGAAACGCTCGGCATACGCCCCCGCGCCCGCGCCATCGAGCAGGGCGCGCTCGATCTGGTCGAAGATCGGCACAAGCCCACCTTCGTACTGTCCGACCTCGGCCAGCGCCTTGTCCAGTGCACCCGTGAATTCCGCGTTGCCGGCCTGCACCTCGCGCACCTGCGCCATGCTCTTGCGCAGCGCATCCAACTGGCGGCTCCAGCCCTCACGCAGCGCCTGCACCTCTACGGCGTTGTTGAAGTTGATGATGATGTCCTTCTCGGCGCGGCGCAGGTGCCCCAAGCCGGTGCGAAGTTCGGCCATGTCGGTGAGCGTTTGCACCTGCCGCGCAAACAGCTCTTGCAGCGTGCTGCGCGAGCGGTCGAGCGCAACGTAGCCCAGAGCGCCCACTGCAGTCAGCAGGACCAGGGAAAAAGTCGTGGCGAAATACAGCCGCGCGCGAATGGAAAGCTGCCCCAGAACCCTCATGGCATTCCTTTGCTGAACATGATGACCGGCGTGTGCAAGTTCCACGCCATGGCAGAGATACCGCCTGGTGGGCGGATCGGAATGCAACTGTGTGTTGCAAGCGCTCAATCCCAAGGCAGGGTAATCACGGTCCCGTTGTCTCTGGTGAGATGGGGCTTAGGGAACGCGGCAAGGCATGCCTAGAAAACATATTGTCACAATCTTTGTCCATAGTGCGGTTCGGCTCCACGGGCTTTTGGTCTATCCGAACACGCGCATGTCCTTCTCTTCTTCCCCTACCCGCTCTCTTTCCATCGGCCCGCTGGGTCGCCGGCTGCTGGGCCTGTTCATGACGGTGCTGGCGCTGAGTCTGGTCGGCTCGGCCATCGGCGTGTGGTCGCTGCGGCACATCGGCCAGTCGACCGACGACATGGTTCAGCACAGCGTGGCCAACGAACGGCTGGTGGCCGACGCCTATCGGCTGCAGGCCATCAATGCCGAGCGCTACAAGGCCGTGGCGTTGAGTTCAGAACCCGAGGTGGGGCAAGCCATCGGCGCCGACATTGCCGCTACGCAGCAGCAGTACGACAGGCTGGTAGCCACCCTGGCACAGCGGCTGGCCGGCACAGCCGACGAGGAACTGCTGTCCCGCGTGAAGGCGCGGGCCGCCGACTTCCACGAGGCCCAGGCCGCACTGGTGCAGGCACGCGACTTCGGCCTCACGTCACGCATTCAGCAGGTGTATGGCGAGCGCTTCCTGCCCGCGTCCCAGGCATTGCTGGGGTCGCTGGATGCGCTCACGCAGTCGCAGCGCCAGTCCATCGACACGGCCGCCCTGGCCGTGGGCGGCTGGAGCCAGCAGGCGCGCTGGTCGCTGCTGGCGTTCGGCAGCCTGTCCCTGGTGCTGGGCACCCTGCTCGCGCTGTGGCTGGTGCGCAGCATCACGCGGCCCATTGCACTGGCCAGCGACACCGCGCAGCGTGTTGCGGGGCTGGACCTGCGCCAGGACATCGTGGGCCACGACCGGGACGAAACCGGGCACATGCTGACGTCCCTGTCGGTCATGCAGTCCGCGCTGCGCAGCCTGGCCGGACAGGTGAGCACCTCCGTGCACAGCCTGCACACGGCTTCGTCCGAGATGGCCAACGGCAACGCCCACCTGTCCACCCGCACCGAGGAGGCCGCAGCCAGCCTGCAGGAAACGGCCGCCGCGCTGGAGCATGTGACACGCGCCGTTCAACAATCGGCCGAGACCGCCGAGCATGCCGAGGCACGCGCCGCACAGGCGGCAGCCACCGCGCACGAAGGCAGCAACGTGGTGACGCGCATGGAGCAGACCATGCAGCAAGTGGCCCGCAGCGCGCACCAGATCGGCGACATCACGGGCATGATCGACTCGATCGCGTTCCAGACCAACATCTTGGCGTTGAACGCCGCGGTGGAAGCCGCACGTGCCGGTGAACAGGGCCGCGGTTTCGCGGTGGTGGCCAGCGAGGTGCGCAGCCTGGCGAACCGCTCGGCCGAGGCCGCGCGCGAGATCAAGGCACTGATCCAGGCGTCCGTGCAGCAGGTGGATGCCGGCGCCACCCTGGCCGCTGATGCGGGGCGCACCATGGCGCAGGTGGTGGCGGCCATCCAGGACGCCGCGCGCACGATGGCCGACATACGCTCCAGCCACCATGCGCAGCAGCAGGACATCCTCTCCATCCACTCGGCCCTGTCGCGGCTGGACCAGATGACCCAGCAGAACGCGGCCCTGGTGGAAGAGTCCGCGGCCGCCACCGAGAATTTGCGCGGCCAGGCCCATGAGCTGGCGGCGCAGGTCAGCCGCTTCCGCCTGCCGGGTGAACTGGCGCACGCACTGCCGTCGCCCATGCCCACCCGGCTGCTGGCCGCGGCCTGATACGGCCACTTGGAGCCGCCCTGGCATGACAGGCCGGCGGCTTTGCGTGGGTCAGTCGGCGCGGTGGATGGGCACGTAGAGCTCGCCGCCCGTGCGGTTGAACTCCTCTGCCTTGGACTGCAGGCCCTGTTGGGCGAATTCGCGCACTTCCTGCGTGATCTTCATCGAGCAGAACTTCGGCCCGCACATGGAGCAGAAGTGCGCCACCTTGGCGCTGTCCTTGGGCAGGGTCTCGTCGTGGTACTCCTTGGCCGTATCGGGGTCCAGGCCCAGGTTGAACTGGTCCTGCCAGCGGAAGTCGAACCGCGCCTGGCTGAGCGCATCGTCACGCGCGCGGGCGCCCGGGTGGCCCTTGGCCACGTCGGCCGCGTGCGCGGCAATCTTGTAGGCAATGATGCCCTGCTTGACATCGTCGCGGTCGGGCAGGCCCAGGTGCTCCTTGGGCGTCACGTAGCACAGCATGGCCGTGCCCATCCAGCCGATCATGGCGGCACCGATGGCGCTGGCGATGTGGTCGTAGCCGGGGGCGATGTCGATGGTCAGCGGGCCCAGGGTGTAGAACGGCGCCTCGTGGCAGGTCTTGAGCTGCTCCGTCATGTTGGCCTGGATCATGTGCATGGGCACGTGGCCGGGGCCTTCGATCATGGTCTGCACGTCGTGCTTCCAGGCAATCTGCGTCAGCTCGCCCAGCGTATGCAGCTCGGCAAACTGGGCTTCGTCGTTGGCGTCCGAGGCGCAGCCGGGGCGCAGGCCATCGCCCAGGCTGAACGACACGTCGTACGCCTTCATGATGTCGCAAATGTCCTCGAAGTGCGTGTAGAGGAAGCTCTCCTTGTGGTGCGCCATGCACCACTTGGCCATGATGGAGCCGCCACGGGACACGATGCCCGTGCGGCGCGCGGCGGTGAGCTGGATGTAGGCCAGGCGCACGCCCGCGTGGATGGTGAAATAGTCCACGCCCTGCTCGGCCTGCTCGATCAGCGTGTCGCGGAAGATCTCCCAGGTCAGGTCCTCGGCAATGCCACCGACCTTTTCCAGCGCTTGGTAGATAGGCACCGTGCCGATGGGCACGGGCGAGTTGCGCACGATCCAGTCGCGCGTGGTGTGGATGTTCTTGCCGGTGGACAGGTCCATCACGTTGTCGGCGCCCCAGCGGATGGCCCAGACGAGCTTCTCCACCTCTTCCTCGATGCTCGACGTGACGGCGGAGTTGCCGATGTTGGCGTTGATCTTCACCTTGAAGTTGCGCCCGATGGCCATGGGCTCCACTTCGGGGTGGTTGATGTTGGCGGGAATGATGGCGCGGCCACGGGCGACCTCGTCGCGCACGAACTCGGGCGTGATGATTTTCGGGATGCTCGCACCCAGCGGGTTGCCGGCCAGGCGCTGCTCGCGCGCGGTGTCCTGCATGTATTGCTGCATCCACTCACGGCGACCGTTCTCGCGCAAGGCCACGTATTCCATCTCGGGAGTGACGATGCCCTTCTTCGCGTAGTGCATCTGCGTGACGTTGGCGCCGCTCCTGGCGCGCAGCGGCTGGCGCTGCAGCGCCGCAGCCTCGGCGCGCAGCTGGGCCAGGCGGTCGCCATCCTCGGCCTTCTGGCCGTCGTCCAGCGCCTTGCGTACGCGACCCTCATAGCCCTCGGTGTCACCGCGCGCGGCAATCCATTCGCCCCGCACGCTCGCAAGGCCCTTGCGCACGTCGATCTGCACGGCAGGATCGGTATAGGGGCCGGACGTGTCGTACACGCTCACCACTTCGCCGTTGGTGAGCTGAATGTCGCGCACCGGCACGCGCAGCCCGGGTTGGCTGCCGGCGAGGTAGGACTTGGTGGAAGCGGGAAAGGGTTCGCGCGTGAGCGCAAGCAGGCTGGCGAACTTGTCGGGGGCATTCATGGCGGGCAGCTCCTTCATCGGCGGGATGGATGGAATTGCTCCGCTATCGATCGGATGGACGGACGGAGCACGACCCTTCTTGCGGGTGTACCCGTTCCCCCCTATCCGACTGCAGCTCTTCTTACGCTGGTATGAACCAGATCAAGTTCGCGGTTCCGGCGGTCAGGTCCGCCATCTCAGCACGCCGTTACGTGCACCCCGGAGCGGGGCAAAGTATAGGCGACTTGATCTACGGCAACCAGGCCCTACAGCACGCGTTCGAGGATCAGCACCAGGAAGAACATGGCCGCCGCGATGACGGTCCACTTGACGGTCACGAGCCCGAAGCGCTTGTAGCGCTGCTGGCCCGTGGCCGCGAAGAAGGCGAACGACACGGCCGCCACGAGCAGCAGCAGCATGACGGCCCAGCGAAAGAGCAGCATGGCGGCCCGCTACCAGGCGCGCGCCGGCTGGGCGAAGCCCGTGGGCGCCTGGCGCTCGTTGTCGAAGCTCACGACCTCCCAGGCGTCGGGCTGGGCCAGCAACGCGCGCAGCAGCTGGTTGTTCATGCCGTGGCCCGAGCGGAAGGCGCTGTAGGCCGCCAGCAGCGGCTTGCCCACGAGGTACAGGTCGCCCATGGCGTCCAGGATCTTGTGCTTGGCGAACTCGTCGTCGTAGCGCAGGCCGTCGGCGTTGAGCACCTTGTAGTCGTCCATGACGATGGCGTTGTCCAGCCCCCCGCCCAGCGCCAGGCCGCTGGTGCGCAGCATCTCCACGTCCTTGGTGAAGCCGAAGGTGCGCGCGCGGGCGATGTCGCGCGCGTAGTTGCCGCTCCCAAGGTCGAACTCCACGCTCTGCCCCGTGGAATCGACGGCGGGGTGGGCGAAATCGATCTCGAAGCGCAGCTTGAAGCCGTGGTAGGGCTCCAGGCGCGCCCACTTGAGGTTGTGCCCCTCGCCCTCGCGCACCTCGACGGGGCGCGTGACGCGGATGAAGCGCTTGGGGGCGTTCTGCAACTCGACGCCCGCGCTCTGCAGCAGGAACACGAAGGACGCCGAGGAGCCGTCGAGGATGGGCACCTCCTCGGCCGTGATGTCGATGTACAGGTTGTCCAGCCCCAGCCCGGCGCAGGCCGACATGAGGTGCTCCACCGTGTGCACCTTGGCCCCGCCCGCGCCGATGGTCGAGGCCATGCGCGTATCCACCACGGCGGTGGCGTTGATGGGGATGTCCACGGGCTCGGGCAGATCCACGCGGCGAAACACGATGCCTGTGTCGGCCGCAGCGGGGCGCAACGTCAATTCGACCCGCTGGCCGCTGTGCAAACCCACGCCCACGGCGCGTGTCAGGGTTTTGATGGTGCGTTGCTGGAGCATCGCCTGATTTTAGGCCAAGGGGTTTGGCCGAACGCCCCTGAAATGGCTATGACCGCATTAGCCTGAGGCCGCACCGATGCTGGCTGCGCCGCTTCAGTCGTTGCAGACCAGCACGCCATCGACCAGGCGCGCAAGGCCCAGCGGATTGGCTTGCTGCAACGCGGGCGGCAGCAGTGCATCAGGCATGTCCTGGTAGCAGACCGGGCGCAGAAAGCGGTCGATTGCTGTGGCGCCCACCGACGTGAACGCAGCGTTGGACGTGGCTGGAAAGGGCCCGCCATGCACCATGGCATGGCAAACCTCCACGCCCGTCGGAAAGCCGTTGACCAGAATGCGCCCTGCCTTGCGTTCCAGCACTGGCAGCAGGCGACGCGCCAGGTCATGGTCGCTCTCTTCCAGGTGCAAGGTCGCGGTGAGCTGTCCCTCCAGCTGCTGCGCCACGGCAATCAGTTCGTCCTCGCTACGCGCGACGACCACGACCGAGGCGGGGCCAAAAACCTCCTGCGCCAGGTCGGCCGATTCAAGCCAGCGCTGCGCATCGGTGGTGTACAGCGCCGCCTGCGCAGCATTGGCCTGGCCAGGCGCTGCGGCCACGCCCCGCGCCTGGCACGCCACGCCCTCCAGCGCGTCCAGGCGCGCAACCCCGTGCCGGTAGGCTTCGTGGATACCAGGCGTGAGCATGGTGGCGGCCGGTTTGGCGTCCAGCGCCGCAGATGCCGATGCCATGAATTGATCCAGCTGGGGCGACTCCAGCGCCAGCACCAGCCCGGGGTTGGTGCAAAACTGCCCCACGCCCAGGGTGAGCGATTCGGCAAAAGCAGCGCCCAGAGCCTGGGCGCGCTGCGCCAGGGCACCGGGCAGCAGGAACACGGGGTTGATGCTGCTCATCTCGGCATACACAGGAATCGGCTCGGCGCGGGCATTGGCGATGCGCACCAGGGCCAGCCCGCCCTGGCGCGAGCCGGTAAAGCCCACCGCCTTGATGGCAGGGTGCGCCACAAGGGCCTCGCCAATCGCATTACCGGCACCAAAAAGCAGCGAAAAAACGCCCTCGGGCAAACCGAGGTCGCGCACCGCCTGCTGCACCGCGCGGCCCACCATTTCGGACGTGCCCAGGTGCGCGCTGTGGGCCTTGACGATCACCGGTGCGCCGGCCGCCAGGGCCGAGGCCGTGTCGCCGCCGGCCACGGAAAAAGCCAGCGGAAAGTTGCTGGCGCCAAAAACGGCCACCGGCCCCAGCGGCAGCTTGGCCAGACGCAGGTCAGAGCGCGGCAGCGGCTGGCGCTGCGGCTGGGCCGAATCCAGCGTGGCGCCGAGAAAATGGCCGTCACGCACGACCTGGGCAAACAGCCGCAGCTGGCCCACGGTGCGCCCACGCTCGCCCTGCAGGCGGGCCACGGGCAGGGCGCTCTCCTGGTGCGCACGCTGGATCAGTGCATCGCCCAGCGCCAGGATGTTCTCGGCAATGGCCTCCAAAAAAGCCGCGCGCACTGACAGCGGCAGTTGGCGGTAAGGGTCGAACGCCTGCTCCGCCAGGCATGCAGCGGCATCCACCTCGGCATGTCCGCCCATGCCGAAAACCGGCGCCACGATGTCTTCATTGACTGCGGGGTTGAAGGCACGTTGGGCGCCCTGCTGGCCGCGCACTGCACGCGCGCCAATGAGCATTTCTCCGGTGATCTGCATGGGGGTTGCTTTCTGTAAAAGTCAGGATTGGCAGGGTGGCATTGCCCAGCCTGCGGCAGGCAAGCAATGTAGGTCTGCCCGGTTTGGGCGCCTTTGCACGCGGCACAAACCAGCTGTGCAGGCTGCGCCGACACCCATCGCGACTGGACTGCCGATACTTCAGGCACCCATTCACACCCTCACAGCCGCCGCGCGGCACAGCACAGCCAACAAAGAAAGAGACAAACCATGCGCCTGAATGCCCTGAAGAAATCCCTGATCGCCGCCTGCCTGTCAGGCGCCTGCGCCGTAGCCGCTGCCTGGCCCGACAAGCCCATCACCATCGTGGTGCCCTGGCCCGCTGGCGGCCCATCGGACATTGCGGCCCGCCCGGTTTCCAAAGGACTGAACGAGCTGCTCAAGCAGCCCGTCGTGATCGAAAACCGCCCGGGTGCGGGCGGCAACATCGGCACCAACCAGGTGGCCAAGGCGCCCGCCGACGGCCACACCCTGCTGATCACGGCCAGCGGCCCGATCGTGATCAACAAGCATCTGTACAAGTCGATGCCTTTCAACCCGCAGACGGATCTGCAGCCCGTCACCAACCTGCTGCTGGTGCCCCAGGTGCTGGTGGTGCATCCATCGCTGCCGGTCAACAACCTGCGGGAACTGATGGCCTACATCAAGGAGCGCAAGGGCAACTTTCAGTGGGCATCCGCCGGTAATGGCACGACCCAGCACATGACCGGCGCGCTGCTGCAAAGCCAGACTGGCCTGCAGATGAACCATATCCCCTACAAGGGCTCGGCACCCGCCATCACTGATCTGGTGGGCGGGCATGTGCCGATGCTGATCGACAGCACGATCGCCGTGGTGCCCATGATCAAGGCCGGCAAAGCCAAGGCGATTGCGGTATCGGGCAAGCGCCGCGCGCCGCACCTGCCCAACGTGCCAACGTTTGACGAATCCGGCCTGCCGGGCTTCGAGTCCTACGCCTGGTACGGCTTGTTCGCGCCAGCCGGCACACCGCAAAGCGCGGTCGATACGCTCAACGCTGCCACCCTGAAGTACATGCAGACGCCCGAGTTCCAGCGCGTGGTGCAAGACACGGGCTCTGAGCAGGTGGGCACCAGCCCAGCGGCCTTCACCAAGTTCATCCACGATGAAGCCGCGCGCTGGCAAAAGCTGGCCCCCTCGCTGAACCTGTCGCTGGACTGACCCCAGCCCGCTGCCCTTCCCCTTAGTCCTCGCTGCCTGACCCCATGGAAACCTCTTCCCCCACTCCCCGCAACGGCGGGCAAATCCTGGTCGAAGCCCTGCGCCGCCATGCCTGCGATACCGTGTATTGCGTGCCCGGTGAAAGCTATCTGCCGGTGCTCGACGCACTGCAGGGGCGCGATGACATCCAGACCATCGTCACCCGACACGAGGGTGCGGCATCCAACATGGCCGACGCCTACGGCAAATTGACCGGCAGGCCCGGCATTGCCTTCGTGACCCGCGGCCCGGGTGCCACGCACGCGGCCAATGGCGTGCATACCGCCATGCAGGACTCGACCCCGATGGTTCTGTTCATCGGCCAGATCGACACCGGCATTCGCGAGCGTGAGGGCTTCCAGGAAGTGGATTACCGCCAGATGTTCGGCAGCCTGTGCAAGTGGGCGACGGAGATTGAGGACATTGCGCGCATCCCCGAAATCGTCAACCGCGCCTTCAGCGTGGCAATGTCCGGGCGCAAGGGCCCGGTGGTGGTGGCATTGCCCGAGGACGTGCTGTTTGGCAGCGCCCCGGTGGCCGACCTGGCGCCCGCACGCATCAGCGAAGCCGCCGCCGACGCACAGACGGTTGCCGAAATCGGCCAGGCGCTTGCCAACGCACAGCGCCCGCTGGTCATCGTCGGGGGCACGGGCTGGAGCCCCGCGGCCTGCGCGGCGCTGCAGCAGTTCGTTCAGCGGTTCAACCTGCCTGTTGCGGCCGGTTTCCGGCGCCAGGATCTGCTGGACAACCGCGATCCGCATTACGTGGGGCAGCTGGGCCTGGGCATTTCGCCGGCCCTGGCCGAGCGCGTGCGCCGGGCCGATCTGTTGCTGGTGATCGGCAGCCGTATGTCCGAAGTCACTTCGGGCAGCTATGCATTGATTCAGGCACCGCGCCCGGCACAGCAATTGATCCACATCCACGCGGACGCCAACGAGCTCAACCGCGTGTTCCGCGCCGACATTCCACTCAATGCCACGGTGGCCGCTGCCATACAGTCGCTGGCCCAGCTGGCTGCGCCCACTGGTGCGCCTGCCTGGGACGACTGGGCCGCCAGCGCGCGCGCCGACTACGTTCAGCACAACACGCCCGTGCCGCGCGCGCCTCAGCAATCCGGGGTGGAGCTATCCAGCGTGGTGGCGCATTTGTCGCGCACCTTGGCCGACGACGCCATCCTTGCCAACGGCGCAGGCAACTACACCGTGTGGGTGCACAGGTTCTTTCAGTACAAGCAGGCTGGCACCGAACTTGCGCCCACCAACGGCGCCATGGGCTACGGGCTGCCGGCCGCCATTGCCGCCAAGCTGGCCCGGCCGCAGAGCACGGTGGTGTGCTTTGCAGGCGACGGCTGCCTCATGATGTACCCGCAGGAGCTGGCCACCGCAGTGCAGTACAACGCCGCGGTCATCGTGATCGTGGTGAACAACGGCATGCTGGGCACCATTCGCATGCACCAGGAGCGCGAGTACCCGGGCCGGGTTTCGGCCACGGCGCTGGTCAACCCGGACTTCGTGGCATTTGCCCAATCATTTGGCGCCTATGCGGAGCGGGTCACGTCCGAGCAGGACTTTGCAGCCGCCTTCGAGCGCGCCCAGACCAGCGGCCGCGCCGCGCTGCTGGAGCTGTGCACCGATCCGGCGCAGATCACGCCGTCTGCGCGCCTGGCGGCTGCCTGAGCATCACTCCATCAGCCAGCCATTGGGCGCCGGGCCAGCCGCCGCTGGCGACCATGCGGTGGGCCAGATCGCGAATGATTCCGTTGAGCACCCACAGCGCTCGCGAATGGATCGGGGTCTTGCCGACCACCAGGGCCACGCAGCGCTGCGCCTCCGGCCCCTGCAACGGGCACGCCTTGAGCCGGCCCTGCGCAATGTCCTGCGCCGCTGCAGCCAGCGGCAACACGGTCGATCCGCACCCCTGGTGCACCAATTGCAGCGTCATGGCAATGGAGCTGTCGCACTCCAGCGCTACACGCGGGGCAAACCCGTGGCGTGCGCACAGCGCATCCACCATGACACGCAGGCCGTGGTGGGTGCTGGGTAAAACCAGGGGATGGTCGGCCAGTGCCGACACCGCCAGGCTGGCCTGCGGCAGCGCCTGGCTTGGGGGGACCACCAGGTACAGCTGCTCGGACAACAGCGGCTCATAGACGACGCTGCCCGTGAACTCGGGCCGGTACAGCACCGCAACATCCACCTCGCCCGCATGCAGGCCGGCCAGGATGCTGCTGGCCAGTGCCTCGGTGAAATGAATGCGCGACCTGGGAAAGCGCTCACGCAGCGCATGGAACAGATCGCCGAACAACACCTTGGCAATGGTCGGCTGCGCGGCAATGCGAATCGCCTGGGGCCCGTGCTCGGCATCCCGGGACACCGCTGCTTCGGCCTCTTCCAGCAGCGCTGTCACCTGCCGTGCGTAGCCTCGCAGCGTCTGCCCCTGGGCCGTCAGGCTCATTCCCCGGCCACTGCGGTGGAACAGGCGCACGCCCAGCCGGGTCTCCAGCTGCGTGATGCGCCGGCTCAGGGTGGAGGTGTCGCAGCCCAAAGTGAGCGCGGCGGCCGATACGCTCCCGGCATCGGCCACCAAGGCAAAAAAGCTGAGATCGTCGGAATGCATCGGCTGCACCCAGGTTCACTGCTGCAAGGGCGGGTCGCCCGCCCCGCGGCAGGTTTTGGCAAAAGGCTCAGTCCGCCTGCCGGCGCAAAAAGGCCGGGATCTCCAGATCGTCCATGCCGCCCGACGACAGGGCATCGACACGCGCTGCGGCCTGGGTGCGGTTGGTGCGCCAGACGCTGGGCACCGCCATGCTGCCGTAGTCGGTCTGGGCTGTGCCGCCCACCATGCCGCCCGGCACACCCAGCGCAGCACCGGCTGCAGGCATCTGGTACGCCACGTTGTCCGTGCCGGTGCGCAGGCTGCCCTGCACCACCTGCATGGGCTGGCGGCGCGCGTTCTGGCGCGACAGGCCCGTGGCCACCACGGTCACGCGGATCTCGTCACCCAGCGTGTCGTCGTATGCCGCGCCGAAGATCACATGCGCGTCCGGCGAGGCGTAGGCGTTGATGGTGTTCATTGCCAGCCGCGATTCGGCCAGCTTGAGGCTGCCCTTGCTTGCGGTGACCAGCACCAGCACGCCCTTGGCGCCCGACAGGTCGATGCCTTCGAGCAGCGGGCAGGCGATGGCCTGTTCGGCCGCGATGCGCGCGCGATCCGGGCCGCTGGCCGTGGCCGTGCCCATCATCGCCTTGCCGGGTTCACCCATCACGGTGCGCACGTCCTCGAAGTCCACGTTCACCTGGCCGTACTCGTTGATGATCTCGGCGATACCGCCGACCGCGTTCTTGAGCACATCGTTGGCGTGCGCGAAGGCTTCTTCCTGGGTGATGTCATCGCCCAGCACCTCCAGCAGCTTCTCGTTGAGCACGACGATCAGCGAGTCGACGTTGGCTTCGAGCTCGGCCAGTCCATCGTCGGCGTTCTTCATGCGGCGCCCGCCCTCCCAGTCGAAGGGCTTGGTGACCACGCCCACCGTAAGGATGCCCATCTCCTTGGCCACGCGCGCGATCACGGGCGCAGCGCCCGTGCCCGTGCCGCCGCCCATGCCGGCGGTAATGAACAGCATGTGCGAGCCCTGGATGGCCTGCCGGATGTCCTCCTGCGCAGCCTCGGCGGCCTCGCGGCCCTTGTCGGGCTTGCTGCCCGCGCCCAAGCCGCTTGCGCCCAGTTGGATGGTGCGATGCGCCGTGCTGCGGGTGAGCGCCTGCGCGTCGGTGTTGGCCGTGACGAACTCCACGCCCTGCACGTTGCGCGAGATCATGTGCTCGACGGCGTTGCCGCCGCCCCCGCCGACACCGATCACCTTGATCTGCGTGCCCTGGTTGAACTCTTCGGACTCGATCATTTCGATGGTCATGATGGTGCTCCTGAAACTTGGGTTGTGATTTGCAATTGCCGTAGGTTGGTGTTTGTTAGGGGACGGTCATTGCCGTCGGGCGGAGGCGCGGTACTTCGCCATCGCCCGCGGCGCCGCGGCGGCGGACTGGCGCGTGCCATCCAGAGCGGGGGGAAGGTCATGTCAGAAGTTCCCCACGATGAAATCCTTGAACCGGCCGAACGCGGTCTTCACCGAGCCGCTCTTGGCTGCCACCTTGAAGCCGCGCAGGCGCGCCAGGCGCGCCTCTTCCAGCAGGCCCATGACCGTGGCGGCGCGCGGCTGGGCAATCATGTCGGCCAGCGCGCTGGAGTACTTCGGGATGCCGCGGCGCACGGGCTTGAGGAAGATGTCCTCGCCCAGCTCCACCATGCCCGGCATGACGGCGCTGCCGCCCGTGAGCACGATGCCCGAGGACAGCACCTCCTCATAGCCGGACTCGCGGATCACCTGCTGCACCAGCGAGAAGATCTCCTCCACGCGCGGTTCGATCACGCCCGCCAGCGCCTGCTTGGACAGCATGCGCGGGCTGCGGTCGCCCAGGCCCGGCACCTCGACCTGCGCCTCAGGGTCGGCGAGCAACTGCTTGGCGTAGCCGCTCTCCACCTTGATGTCCTCGGCGTCCTTGGTGGGTGTGCGCAGCGCCATCGCGATATCGCTGGTGATCAGGTCGCCCGCGATCGGGATCACCGCCGTGTGGCGGATCGCCCCCCCGGTGAAGATGGCCACGTCGGTCGTGCCCGCGCCAATGTCCACCACGGCCACGCCCAGTTCGCGCTCGTCATCGGTAAGGACGGCCTGGCTGCTCGCCAGCGGGTTCAGCATCAGCTGCTCCACTTCCAGGCCGCAGCGGCGCACGCACTTGATGATGTTCTCGGCCGCGCTCTGCGCGCCGGTCACGATGTGGATCTTGGCCTCCAGGCGGATGCCGCTCATGCCGATGGGCTCTTTGACATCCTGCCCGTCGATCACGAACTCCTGCGGCTCCACCAGCAGCAGCCGCTGGTCGCTGGAGATGTTGATGGCCTTGGCCGTCTCCACCACGCGCGCCACGTCCGCCGGCGTGACCTCCTTGTCCTTCACGGCCACCATGCCGCTGGAGTTGAGGCCGCGGATATGGCTGCCCGTGATGCCGGTATAGACGCGCTGGATCTTGCAGTCGGCCATCAACTCGGCCTCCTTCAGCGCCTGCTGGATGCTCTGCACCGTAGCGTCGATGTTCACCACCACGCCGCGCTTCAAGCCGTTGCTGGGGGCTACGCCCAGGCCGGCCAGCTTCAGCTCGCCCCCGGGCAGCACTTCAGCGACGACTGCCATGACCTTGGCGGTGCCGATGTCCAGCCCCACGACCACGTCTTTGTATTCTCTTGCCATAGTTCTCTGTCCTGCCCTCAGTTGTTCTGCCCCGCCCTGCGCGCACGCGACGCCGCGCGCAGCGCAGCCGCCTTCTGTGCGTCCGTACTCACGGTGGTGACGCCGCGCAGGCGCAGCGCATAGCCGCTTTCATGCCGCAAGTCGGCGTACTCCAGCGCATCCACGCGACGCCCCTGCCGCTGCGCCACGTCCGGCAGCGTGTGCACCAAACGCGACACGCGCTGCATCAGCAGTTGCGTCGAGCCACTCCCCAGCTCCAGCACCGCCCCGCTGTCCAGCGTGACCCGCCAGCCTCCATTTCCCGTGAGCTGCAACGAGTCGATGCCGGAACCCAGCGGCGCCAACGCGGGCGCCAGCTGGCGGTACATCTGCAGCAACTCCGCGGAGCGCTCGGGCGTGCCCATCAGGCGCGGCAGGTTGTCCTGCTCCAGGTCGCCCGCGTCGGCTTCAAAGACCTCGCCCCGGCTATTGACCAGGGTGTCGCTGCCTTCGGCGCCCCAGTAGGCGACCACGTCGTGCTCCTGCAGCTGCACGCGCAGTCCACTAGGGAACTCGCGGCGCACATAAGCCTGCCGGACCCAGGGCACCTGCTCGAAGGCGCGGCGCGCGGCCTGCAAGTCGATGGTGAAGAAGTTGCCCACGAGTTGCGGCGCAACGTTGGCACGCAGGCTCAACGCGCTGGTGTGCACGAGGTCGCCCTCCACCACGATGCGCCCGATCGAAAACGCAGGGTGGCGCAGCAGCCAGCCCCCGCCCACCGCCAGCACGGCCAGGGCGCAGCCCAGGAACAGGACCGTAGCGGTCATGTTCATGAGGCGAACGTCCAGCGGTGCGGGCAGCGTGTTGTTCATACCGGCTCCCGTCCTCCTGCCGCACCGGCCCGGCCCTGCAGCGCGTCCAGCGACGCGCTCGCCAGGATGCGCAGGCACAGGTCGGGGTAGCTGATGCCGCTGGCATTGGCCGACATCGGCACCAGCGAGTGGCCGGTCATGCCGGGCGAGGTGTTGATTTCCAGCAGGAAGGGCTTGCGGTCGCTCGCGCGGATCATGATGTCGGCGCGCGCCCAGCCGCGGCAACCCAGCGTACGGTAAGCCTGCACGACGATGCGCTGGATCTCGCGCTCCTCGGCCTCGGGCAGGCCGCTCGGGCAGTGGTACTGCGTGACGTCGGTGAAGTACTTGTTCTGGTAGTCGTAGTTGCCTTGCGGCGCCTCGATGCGGATCACCGGCAGCGCGCGCGCCTCGGCGCCTTGGCCCAGTATGGGACAGGTGGTCTCGTCACCATCAATGAACTGCTCGCACAGCACCTCGGGGTCATGCTGCGCGGCCAGCCGATATGCCTGTTCGCACTGCCCCAGCGAAGTGACCTTGGTCAGGCCGATGGTGGAGCCCTCGCGCGAGGGCTTGACGATCATCGGCGCGCCCAGCTCCTGGAAGGCCTGGGCCGTCTCCGCACTGCTGGACACCAGGCGCCAGTCTGGCGTGGGCAGGCCGTCCGCGCGCCAGATGCGCTTGGTCATGATCTTGTCCATGGCGATGCTGGACGCCATCACGCCGGGACCGGTGTACGGAATGCCCAGCAGCTCCAGCGCGCCCTGCACCGTACCGTCCTCGCCATGGCGGCCGTGCAGCGCGATGAAGCAGCGGCTGTAGCCGTGGGCCTTGAGCTCCGACAGATCACTGTGCGCGGGGTCGAACGCATGCGCGTCCACGCCGCGCGAGCGCAGCGCCTGCAGCACGCCGCCGCCCGACATCAGCGACACCTCACGCTCGGCCGACGTGCCCCCCATGAGCACGGCCACTTTGCCCAGCGCCTTCACATCAATCTTGGGGTCGTTTTGGCTCATTGCGCCCGTCCTTCCTGCGCTAGCAGCTCATTTTTTTGTAGCAAATCAACCACCTTGGCGGGTACGCCACCGATCGAGCCCGCCCCCATGCACAGCACCACATCGCCATCCCGGGCGCCCGCGGCAATGCGCTGCGGCATGTCGGCCACGTTGTCGATGAACACCGGCTCCACCGTCCCGGCCACGCGCAGTGCGCGTGCCAGCGACCGGCCGTCGGCCGCCACGATGGGCGCCTCGCCCGCGGCATAGACCTCGGTCAGCAGCACCGCGTCGGCTGTGCCCAGCACCTTGACGAAGTCCTCGAAGCAGTCGCGCGTGCGGCTGTAGCGGTGCGGCTGGAAGGCCAGCACCAGGCGCCGCCCCGGATACGCCCCGCGCGCGGCCGCAAGCGTGGCCGCCATCTCCACCGGGTGGTGCCCGTAGTCCTCGATGAGCGTGAAGTGCCCCCCACCCTGCGCGGGCAGGTCGCCGTGGCGCTGGAAGCGCCGCCCCACCCCGGTGAAACCGGCGAGTGCGCGCAGCAGGGCGTCGTCGGGCACGTTCAGCTCGGCCGCCACGGCGATCACCGCCAGGGCGTTGAGCACGTTGTGCTCGCCGGCCAGGTTGAGCACGACCTGCAGGTCCGGCAGCGTCACGCCGTTGCGCCGCTGCACGGTGAAATGCATCTGCGTGCCCACGGCACGCACATCCACGGCGCGCACCTCGGCATCTTCGGACAGGCCGTAGCTCGTCACCGGGCAGGTCACCAGCGGCAGGATGTCGCGCACCGCCGGGTTGTCGATGCACAGGATGGCCGTGCCGTAAAACGGCATGCGGTGCAGGAAGTCCACGAATGCCTGCTTGAGCCGGCCGAAGTCGTGGCCGTAGGTCTCCATGTGATCGGCATCGATGTTGGTGACCACGGCCATCACGGGCAGCAGGTTGAGGAACGAGCCATCCGACTCGTCGGCCTCGACCACGATGTACTCGCCCTGGCCCAGCTTGGCATTGGTGCCCGCGCTGTTCAGCCGCCCGCCGATCACGAAGGTCGGGTCCAGCCCCGCCTCCCCCAGCACGCTGGCCACCAGGCTGGTGGTGGTGGTCTTGCCGTGTGCGCCGGCAATGGCGATGCCCTTGCGCAGGCGCATCAGCTCGGTCAGCATCAACGCGCGCGGCACCACGGGAATCTTGCGCTCACGCGCGGCCAGCACCTCGGGGTTGTCGGCCTGCACAGCGGTGGAGGTCACCACGGCGTCCGCACCAGCGATGTGCGCCGCCGCGTGGCCCACATGGGTGGCCACGCCCAGTGACTGCAGGCGGCGCAGCGTGGGGCTGTCGGCCAGGTCGGAGCCGGAAACCACATAGCCCAGGTTGTGCAACACCTCGGCAATGCCGCACATGCCGGAGCCGCCGATGCCGACGAAGTGGATGTGGCGAATGGCCTGCTTCATCGTGCCAGCCTTTCACATGCCGCGACGATGTCGCGGGTTGCGTTGATCTTTCGCATCGTGCGTGCCTTTTGCGCCTTGGCCAGCAGGTCCTGGCGCTTCATGTTCTGCAGCATCTCGGCCAGGCCGTGGGCGGTCAGGTCGGCCTGCTGCACCAGCCAGCCCCCGCCCACCTTCACCAGGTACTGCGCGTTGGTGGTCTGGTGGTCGTCCACCGCGTGCGGGAATGGCACGAAGACCGCCGCAGCCCCCACGGCCGCAATCTCCGTCACCGTGCTGGCGCCCGCGCGGCACAGCACCAGGTCCGCTTCGGCGAACGCGGCCGCGGTGTCCTCGATGAACGGCGTGAGCGTGGCCTCGACGCCCGCCGCCGCGTAGCTGCGGCGCAGGGCCTCGATTTGGGACTCTCCGCTCTGGTGGGTGACGATGGGTCGGTCCTGCTCATGGATCCATGCCAGCGCCTGGGGCACGATGTCGTTGAGCGCCTTGGCGCCCAGACTGCCGCCCACCACCAGCAGGCGCAGCGGACCTTCGCGCCCGGCAAGGCGCCGCTCGGGACGGGGCTGGCGCGTGAAGGCGCGCCGCATGGGGTTGCCCACCCACTGCGCATCGGGCAGCACATTGGGAAAGGCCGTGTAGACCCGCGTGGCCAGCCGCGACAGCAGCTTGTTGGCCATGCCGGGCACGGAGTTCTGCTCGTGCAGCAGCAGCGGCTTGCGCGCCAGGCGCGCGGCAATGCCGCCAGGGAAGGTGACGTACCCGCCCAGGCCGATCACCACGTCCGGCTGCAGCCGACGCACGACCGCGCGCGCCTGCAGGCATGCGCGTGCCAGCCGCAGCGGCAAGGCCAGCAGCGTCTTCAGGCCCTTGCCGCGCACGCCGGAGAAATCGATGGGCTCGAACGCGAAACCGCGCGGCGGCACCAGGCGCTCTTCCATGCTGCCGGGCGTGCCCAGCCAATGCACCTGCCAGCCACGTTCGCGCAGCGCCTCGGCCAGTGCCAGGCCAGGAAAGATATGTCCGCCCGTGCCACCGGCCATGACCAGCGCCGTGCGTTGGCGGGCGGGAAGGGAGTGCGCAGAGCGCTCCAGGACCTGCGTCGCGGGAAAGTTGGACTGAACGCCCTCGCGCCGTCCGGCCCGCGCGCGCGCGGATCGCCCACGGCGGGGGTGCTGGCTGTGGCCGAAACGTGACGTCATGTCGGCGCTCCTGGTGCGCGGCGCGCGCGCAGGGGCATGGCAAGCCGGCAGTACCGACGCACTGCCACAAGCCCGAGGCGGTGAATAAGGTTCCTCATGCACGGCCTCCGCGCATGAGCAGCTTGTTTTCGTAATCCACACGCAGGACCACCGCGATGGCGACCAGGTTCATCAGGATGGCCGATCCGCCAAAGCTCATCAGCGGCAGCGTCAGCCCCTTGGTGGGCAGCGCCCCCAGGTTCACTCCCATGTTGATGAAGGCCTGAAAGCCCATCCATATCGCCACGCCCTGGGCTACGAGGCCCGAGAACACGCGGTCCAGCGCGATGGCCTGGCGGCCGATGTGCATGATGCGCCGCGTCATCCACAGGAAGGCGACGATCAGCGTGAGCACACCCACCAGGCCAAATTCTTCGCCGATCACCGCCAGCAGGAAGTCGGTATGCGCCTCGGGCAGCCAGTGCAGCTTCTCGACGCTGCCACCCAGCCCCACACCGAAGATCTCGCCGCGGCCAATGGCGATCAGCGCATGCGAGAGCTGGTAGCCCTTGCCCAGGGCGTGTTGCTCGCTGAACGGATCGAGGTAGGCAAACACGCGCTCGCGGCGCCAGGGTGAGCTGGCGATCATGATGGCGAAGGCCGCCACCAGCACACCCGCAATCAGGAAGAACATGCGCGCGTTCACGCCCCCCAGGAACAGGATGCCCATGGCGATCACCGCGATCACCATGAAGGCGCCCATGTCGGGCTCTGCCAGCAGCAGCGCACCCACCACCGCCACGGCGGCGGCCATGGGCAGCACGGCGCGAAAGAACCGCTCCTTGACCTCCATCTTGCGCACCATGTAGTCCGATGCGTAGATCAGCACCGCGAACTTCGCCAGCTCGGACGGCTGGAAGTTCATGAACCCCAGGCTGAGCCAGCGCCGCGCGCCGTTCACCATGGTGCCCACGTGCGGGATCAGCACCGCGATCAACAGCACGATGGAGGCCACGAACAACCACGGCGCCATGCGCTCCCAGGTGTCCATCGATACCTGGAACGCGATCAGTGCCGCGACGAACCCCACGCCGATGGCAATCGCGTGGCGCAGCAGGAAGTGCGTGGGCGCGATGTTGCCAAAGCGCGGGTTGTCCGGCATGGCGATCGAGGCTGAATACACCATCACCACGCTGAAGGCCAGCAGCAGGACCACCACCCACAGCAGCGCCTGGTCGAAGCCCAGCACGCGCGCGGGCGTGGCGGCCGTGCGCCGGTATTCGGTGCCGCCCACGCGCACGGGCAGGACGTCGGCGTTTGCGGCCGGCGCGGCACCCGCCCAGGCCCGCATGCGCTGCCACAACGAGGGACGGGAAGCGGCGGTCGCGGCGGTCATGCCGTCCCTCCTTCCAGCGTCTGGCCGGCGTCTTCGGCCAGCGCCTGCACGGCTTCGCAGAAAACGCGAGCGCGGTGCGCGTAGTTGTCGAACATGTCCAGGCTGGCGCAGGCGGGCGACAGCAGCACGGCGTCGCCCGCATGGGCGCGCTGTGTGGCCAACTGCACGGCCTCGGGCAGCGTGGCGGCGTCCTGCAGCGGCACGCCGCAGCCCTGCAGCGCGGCGCGGATCTGCGGCGCGTCGCGCCCGATCAACACCACCGCGCGCGCATAGCGCGCCACGGGCGCGGCCAGCGGCGAGAAGTCCTGACCCTTGCCGTCGCCACCCAGGATCACCACCAGGCGCCGGTCGGCGCCCAGCCCGGTCAGCGCAGCCACCGTGGCGCCCACGTTGGTGCCCTTGCTGTCGTCGAAGTACTCCACCTCGCGCACGATGCCCACGGGCTCCACGCGGTGCGGCTCGCCGCGGTATTCGCGCAGGCCGTAGAGCATGGGCGCGAGCGGGCAGCCCGCAGCCTGGGCCAGCGCCAGCGCAGCCAGGGCATTGATGGCGTTGTGCCGCCCGCGGATGCGCAGCGCGTCGGCGGGCATCAGGCGCTGGATGTGCAGCTCGGCGTCCTGCGCCTTGCCGCGCTTGGCCGTTTCGTCCGCTTCGTGTGCACGCACCAGCCAGGCCATGCCGCTGACCACCTCGATGCCGAAGTCCCCCGGGCGCTGCGGCATGTCGCCACCGAAGGTCACGTGTGCGCGCAACTGGGGCTTTTGCAGCTTCACGCGCACTGGCGGTGGCAGCAGGGCCATGACTTCCGCGTCCTCGCGGTTGAGCACCATGAGGCCGGTTTCGCCGAAGATGCGCCCCTTGGCCTGTGCGTAGGCCTGCAGGCTGCCGTGCCAGTCCAGGTGGTCCTGCGTGATGTTGAGCACGGCCGCGGCTGTGGGCTCGAAGCCCTGCACGCCATCGAGCTGAAAGCTCGACAGCTCCAGCACCCACACCTCGGGCAGCGTGCCCGCGTCGATGTGCTGCGCCAGCGTATCCAGCAGCGTGGGGCCGATGTTGCCGGCCACCGCCACGCGCTTGTCCGCGCACTCCACCAGCAGCCCCGTGAGGGAGGTCACGGTGGTCTTGCCATTGGTGCCGGTGATGGCCAGCACCGCGGGCGCGTAGCCCTGACCGGCGCGCAGCTCGCGTAGCGCCTGCGCATACAAACCCAATTCGCCTTCCACGCTTATCTGGCGGGCGCGAGCAGCTATAACAACAGGAGCGATCTCATTCGGACTCAGACCTGGCGAGCGGTATACCGCGTGCAGCGCGCGCCCCTGCACCAGGGTCTCATCGAAGGCGCCGGCGATGAACTCCACCTGCGGCAGTTCTGCGCGCAGCACCGCCAGCTGCGGCGGACTGCTGCGCGTGTCGGCCACGGTGACCTGCGCACCACAGCGCACACACCAGCGCGCCATGGCCAGGCCCGAGGCGCCCAGACCCAGCACCAGCACCTGCTTGCCGGCAAGCGCGGGCGGCGCCTGCGGGGCCTCCTCGGACGCGACGGCAGGCTCCTCAACGGCGTGGTCCGCAGCCGGAGAACCGGGGGGGTCTTCAGCAGACGTGCCAGCGCCACCCTCCGCCGGAGCCGCGTCGGCAAAGATGCGCGCCACGAACTCGGCAGCGGCGGCCGCGGCTGACACCGCGGGTGCGGTGTAGTCATAGCGCGCCACTGCATCTTGCGCGGGCGCTGGCAAGGGCGATAGATCCTGCGGCGGACTGTCGTGCGCCGCATCCTGCGGCAACGCGTCGTCCCGCTCCCCGGGCGCGGACACGGGCGCCGGCGGCACAGTCGTCGCTGCGGCGCCGAATGCGTCGGGGTGCAGGGGATCGTGGTGGCCAGTGTTCATCGCAGCTTCAGCGTGGTCAGACCCACGAGGCACAACAGCATGGTGATGATCCAAAAGCGCACGACGACCTGCGTCTCCTTCCAGCCGCTCTTTTCAAAGTGGTGGTGCAGCGGCGCCATCTTGAGGAGGCGCCTGCCCTCGCCATACTTGCGCTTGGTGTACTTGAACCAGGTCACCTGCAGCATCACCGACAGCGCTTCCACCACGAAGATGCCGCCCATGATGGCCAGCACGATCTCCTGGCGCACGATGACCGCGATCGTGCCCAGCGCAGCGCCCAAAGCCAGCGCGCCGACGTCGCCCATGAAAACCTGGGCGGGGTGGGTGTTGAACCACAGGAAGGCGAGGCCCGCGCCCGCCATGGCGGCGCAGAAGATCAACAGCTCGCCCGAGCCGGCGATATAAGGGAACAGCAGGTATTTCGCATAGCCCGCGTTACCGGTCACGTAGGCGAAGATGCCCAGCGAGGCGCCCACCATGATCACGGGCATGATGGCCAGGCCATCCAGGCCATCGGTCAGGTTCACGGCGTTGCTGGAGCCCACGATCACCAGGTAGGTCAGGATCACGAAGCCCAGCACCCCCAGCGGGTAGCTCACTTCCTTGAAGAACGGCACCAGCAGGCCTGCCTTGGGCGGCAGGTCCATCGAAAAGCCGGACTGCACCCAGGTGATGAACAGCTCGAACACCCGCGTGTTGGAGTTCTCGGAAATGCTGAACACCAAGTACAGCGCGGCCAGCAGCCCGATCACCGATTGCCAGAAATACTTCTCGCGCGAACGCATGCCCTCGGGGTCCTTGTTGACCACCTTGCGCCAGTCGTCTACCCAGCCAATGGCGCCAAACCCCAGCGTCACGGCCAGCACGATCCACACGAAACGGTTGGACAGGTCGAACCACAGCAGCGTGGAGATGGCAATGGAACCCAGAATCAACACGCCGCCCATGGTGGGCGTGCCGCTCTTGGACAGGTGCGTCTGCATGGCGTAGCCGCGGATGGGCTGGCCGATCTTCAGCGCCGTGAGCATGCGAATGACCCTGGGGCCCGCAATCAGGCCGATGAGCAGCGCCGTCAACGCTGCCATTACCGCGCGGAAAGTGAGGTACTGAAACACGCGCAGAAAACTGAATTCGGGAGACAGGCCCTGCAGCCATTGCGCCAGCATTACAAGCATGCAGCCCCCTCTTGCCCGGCAGCGGCGGCAACGATGACGCCCGCAGCGCCGCCCTCATGCAAGGCCTGTAGCGCCTGCACGACCTGTTCCATCTTCATGAATCGCGATCCCTTCACCAGCACGCTGCCCACGGCGGGCAGGGCCTGCACCACCGCGGCCTGCAGCGCAGCCATGTCCTTGAAATGCCGTGCCGTCGGCCCGCAGGCCTGCACGGCGTGGGCGCTCAGGTCGCCCAGCGCAAACAGCTGCTCGATGCCGCGCGCACGGGCGTGCGCGCCGGCCTCGGCGTGGAACTGCGGCCCCTGGTCGCCCACCTCGCCCATGTCCCCCAGCACCAGCAGGCGCGGGCCAGGCAGTGCGGCCAACACCTCGATGGCCGCGTGCACCGAGTCGGGGTTGGCGTTGTAGCTGTCGTCCACCACCGTGATGGAACGCCCCCCGCAACGCACGGCCAGCGCCCGCGAGCGCCCGTTGACCGGCGCGAAAGCCGCCAGCCCTTGCGCAATGCTCGCCAGAGGCACCCCCGCGGCCAGCGCGCAGGCCGTGGCGGCCAGGGCATTGGTGACGTTGTGGCGCCCTGCGATGGCCAGCCGCGTATCGAATGCGCCGTTGGGGGTGTCGATGCGCACCTGCCATGCGCCGTCGCCCCATTGCGCTGCGGCGCAGCGCACCTCGCCCGCGGCCTCGCCAAAGGTCAGGCAGTGCCGCGTGTCGGCCAGCTCGCGCCACAAGGGCGTGAAGGCATCTGCCGCCGGGAACACAGCCGTGCCATCGGCCGTCAGGGCAGACAGCACGCTGCCGTTCTCGCGCGCCACGGCCTCCACCGTGTGCATGAATTCCAGGTGCTCGCGCTGGGCGTTGTTGACCAGGGCCACGGTGGGCCGGGCAATGTCCGCCAGATTCGCGATCTCGCCGGGATGGTTCATGCCCAACTCGACCACCGCAGCCTCGTGGCCCGGCCGCAGGCGCAGCAGCGTGAGGGGCACGCCCACGTCGTTATTGAAGTTGCCCTGCGTGGCCAGCGCGGCGTCGCCTTTCCAGGCCCGCAGCACCGCCGCGATCATTTGCGTGACCGTGGTCTTGCCGTTGCTGCCGGTCACGGCGATCAGCGGCAGATCCCGCTGCGCGCGCCAGCCAGCGGCCAGCGCTCCCAGGGCGGCCAGGGTGTCGGGGACCTCGATGCCGGGCAGACCGGCGTCGGCCAGGCCCGCATGCGCAATGGCCGCCGCGGCGCCGGCCGCTCGCGCCTGGGACAGGAACTGGTGCGCATCGAAACGCTCACCCTTGAGCGCCACGAACAGGTCACCTGCGGCCAGCGTGCGGGTATCGGTGTGCACGCGCGCGAGCGGCGTGGCACCTTCGCCGATCAGTCGCGCACCAGGAATGCGGGCGCGCAGCAGATCAAACGCCTGTTGCAGCGTCATCATGGGGGAGTTGTTCTGGTGGTGGCTCATGCCACGCCTCCTCGGCGCGCGAGCGCTGCACGCGCGTGCGCCATGTCGGAGAACGGCACACGCTGGCCCGCCGTCTCCTGATAGTCCTCATGGCCCTTGCCGGCAATCAGCACCACATCGTTGGCGCCGGCCTCGGCCAGCGCTTGCGCGATGGCCGCGGCGCGGTCGACCTCGGCACGCACGCTGGTGCCTGCAATCGTGCCCAGCAGGATCTGGTGGATGATGGATTGCGGCTCCTCACCCCGCGGGTTATCGCTGGTGACGATGACCTCGTCGGCCTCGCGCTGTGCCACGGCTCCCATCAGCGGACGCTTGCCGGCGTCGCGGTTGCCACCGCAGCCGAACACGCACCACAGCCGCCCTCCGCGCTGCGCCGCCACGGGCTTGAGCGCGGCCAGCGCCTGGTGCAGCGCATCGGGCGTGTGGGCATAGTCCACAGCCACCAGCGGCTGGCCAGCGGCCGCCAACTGCTCCATGCGCCCGGGCACGGGCCGCAGGCGCGCACAGGCCTGGAGCGCCTGCGCCAGGGGCACCCCCAGCGCACGCATGCCTGCAATCACGCCCAGCAGGTTGGACACGTTGTACAGGCCGATGACCTGGGTTTGCAGCACCTCGGTATGCGCGCCTTCGGCCACCGTGAAGGCCAGGCCGGCACCCGTGTGCACGATGTGCTTGGCCTGCAGGCGGGCGGGGCCCTGCAGGGAGACGCTCCACAGATCCAGGTCACTGCCCTGCAGCTCGGCATGCAGAGCGGCGCCCTGCGGGTCGTCCACATTGACCACGGATGCGCGCAGCCCCGGCCAGTCGAACAGTGCGCGCTTGGCTTGCCAGTAGGCGGCCATGCCCGGGTGGTAGTCCAGGTGGTCCTGCGTGAAGTTGGTGAACAGCGCCACGTGAATGCGTGTGCCGTCCAGGCGGTGCTCGGCCAGGCCGATAGACGATGCCTCGATGGCGCAGGCGCGATGGCCCGCTTCCGCAAACTGCGCGAAGGCGCGCTGCAGGCGCACCGGGTCGGGGGTCGTCATGCCCGTGGTCTGCAACGCTGGCGGCACGCCCATGCCCAAAGTACCCACCAGCGCGCATCCAGCAAGCGCTGGCAGCTCTTCTTTTGATAGCTGATTGAGCGCATCCGCCAGCCACCAGGCCGTGCTGGTCTTGCCGTTTGTGCCGGTCACGGCCAACACCTGCAGGCGCTGGGTAGGGTGGCCGAACCACTCGGAGGCAATCATGCCGGTCGCGGCCTTGAGGCCGCGCAGCGCCGCGATGTGGTCTCCCGCGAGGGCGAAGGGCTCCACGCCCTCGCACTCCACCAAGCAGGCGGCAGCGCCGCGCGCCACGGCGTCGCCCACGTGGGCGCGCCCGTCCGTGGCCGCGCCGGGCCACGCGATGAACCCATCGCCCGGCTGGATCAGGCGGCTGTCCGTCTGCAGCGTACCCGTGACGCGCTGGCGCAGCCAGTCCACGGCCTCCTGCAGGGTGGTGAGCGTGTGCAGTGCGTTCACAGCGATTCCTCCACACCGTTGGAGACGATGAGCGGCTTGACAGCCATGTCGGGCGCCACGCCCATCATGCGCAGGGTCTGCTGCACCACTTCACTGAACACCGGCGCCGCGACCGCACCGCCGTAGATCACGCCGTTGCTGGGCTCGTCGACCATCACGGCCACGATGATGCGCGGTTGGTCGATGGGCGCAAGCCCGGTGAACCAGGCGCGGTACTTGCCCGAGGCGTAGCTCTTGCCCACCTGCTTGCGCGCCGTGCCGGACTTGCCGCCCACGGAATAGCCCACCGTCTGCGCCTTCTGGCCCGTGCCGCCGGGCCCCGCGGCCATCTGCAGCATCTTGCGCACCTGGTTGGCGGTGCGTTCGGAGAACACGGGCACGCCCACGGGCGCTTCGTGGGTCTTCAGCATGGTGGCGGGAATCACCTTGCCGCCGTTGGAAAACACGGTATAGGAGCGCGCCATCTGGAACAGGCTGGCCGACAGGCCGTAGCCGTAGGACATGGTGGCCTGCTCGATGGGCCGCCAGCTCTTGTAGGGGCGCAGCCGCCCGCTCGCCACCCCCGGAAAGGCGATCTGCGGCTTTTGCCCGAAGCCGACGGCAGAGAAGGTTTCCCACATTTCCTGCGCCGGCAGCTGCATCGCGATCTTCGTGGTACCCACGTTGCTGGACTTCTGGATCACGCCCTCCACGGTCAACAGCCCGTAGTTGTGCGTATCGCTGATCGTCGAGCCGGTGATGGTCAAGCGGCCTGGCGTGGTGTCCACGCTGGTTTCGGGCTTGAAGCGGCCGCTCTCCAGCGCCAGCCCCACCGTGATGGGCTTGATGGTGGAGCCGGGTTCGAACACGTCGGTGAGCGCGCGGTTGCGCAGTTGCTCGCCCGTCAGGTTCTGGCGCTTGTCGGGCACATAGCTGGGGTAGTTGGCCAAGGCCAGCACCTCGCCCGTGCGCGCATCCAGCACCACCACGCTGCCGGCCTTGGCCTTGTGCGCCTGCACGGTGTCGCGCAGCTTCTGGTAGGCGAAGAACTGCACCTTGCTGTCGATGGACAGCTGCATGTCCTTGCCATCCACGGGCGGCACTTCGGCGCCTACGCCCTCCACCACGCGGCCCAGGCGATCCTTGATCACGCGGCGCGACCCCGGCTTGCCCGCCAGATCCTTGTCGAAGGCCAGCTCCATGCCTTCCTGGCCATGGTCTTCCACGTTCGTGAAGCCCACCACGTGCGCGGCGGCTTCGCCCTCGGGATACTGGCGCTTGTATTCCTTGCGCAGGTAGATGCCCTTCAGCCCCAGGGCGGTGATCTGCTGGCCCACGTCCCAGTCGAGCTGGCGCTTGATCCAGACGAAGGTCTTGTCCTCGTCGGCCAGCTTGCCCTGCAGCGTGGACAGCGGCATGTCCATGAGACGCGCCAGGTCCTTGAGCTTGGCGCGCACCTCGGGCTTGGCCATTTCCACATCTTCAGGGATAGCCCAGATGCTGGCCGCCGGAACGCTGGAAGCGAGGATCAGGCCATTGCGGTCGAGGATGCGGCCCCGGTTGGCCGGCAGCTCCAGCGTGCGCGCAAAACGTACCTCGCCCTGGCGCTGAAAGAAGTCGTTGCCAATCACCTGCACGTAGGCGGCGCGCCCCGCCAGGCCCACGAAACCCAGCGCCACCAGGGCGACGATGAACTTGCTGCGCCAGACAGGTGTCTTGCTGGCCAGCAGAGGGCTGGAGGTGTAGTTGACGCTGCGGCTGCTCACGGCGCGCGCCCCTCGCCGGCTGGCACGACGACGTTACCGCCGTCGGTCACGTATTCGGTAATGGCCGGCGTGGCGGTACGCATCTGCAGCCGGTCGCGCGCCAGGCGCTCCACGCGCAGCGGCGTGGCCTGCGCGCGCTTGTCCACCTGCAGGCGCTGGTGCTCGGTCTCCAGGCGGCGCGACTCAGCCACCGCGCGATCGAGTTCGGTGAACAGCCTTCGCGACTGGTATTGCGTATGCACGAGGTATAGCGCGCTGGCCATCACCGCCAGCAGCAGCACAAGGCTGATGCGCGTCATCGCCCGCCTCCCGTGTGCCCTGCAACGCTCGAAGGACTGTGCCGCGAAGCGAGCGCGCCCCGCGCATGCGCGTGCAGCGGCGTGGCGACATGGCACATCCGCGCGTCGCTCATGCGGGCACCTCCGTGCGTTCCGCCACGCGCATCACGGCGCTGCGCGCACGCGCGTTGGCGGCCACCTCGTCCGTGCTCGGCTTGATGCGCTCCAGCGCCCTGAGCCGCATCGGCTGGGGCGGCGCGAACGGCGCACGGCGGTCGTAGACCTCCTTGGAGTGCTGTGCGATGAACTGCTTGACGATGCGGTCCTCCAGCGAATGGAAGCTGATGACCACCAGCCGGCCACCGGGCCGCAGCACATGCAGGCTACCCTCTAGCGCCTGCTGCAGCTCCTCAAGCTCGGCGTTGATGAAAATCCGAAGAGCCTGAAATGTGCGCGTTGCAGGGTTCTGGCCCGGCTCGCGGGTCTTGACCGCGCCAGCCACGATGTCGGCCAGTTCGGCGGTGCTTGCAATGGGGCCGCGTTCCGTGCGCCGAGCAACAATCGCCTTTGCAATGGGGCCAGCAAACCGTTCTTCACCGTAGTCACGTATCACCTCCGCAATCTGTGCCGCTTCGGCATCTGCCAGCCACTCGGCCACGCTCTGGCCACGCGTGGTGTCCATGCGCATGTCCAGCGGACCATCGAAACGAAAACTGAACCCGCGCTGGGGGTCGTCGATCTGCGGGGAGCTCACGCCCAGGTCCAGCAGTACACCGGACACGCTGGCGGCGGGCAGTTCCCCGAGATGGCTGAACCCCTGGTGCCGAATGGAAAAGCGCGCATCCGTGATGCGCGCCGCTGCTTGAATGGCTTCGGTGTCCTTGTCGAACGCCACCAGGCGGCCTTGCGGCCCCAACCGCTGCAGGATGAGCCGCGAATGCCCTCCCCTGCCAAAGGTGCCGTCCACGAAGGTGCCCGCAGGCGCATCGCCCTCGCCCAGCAAGGCGTGCACCGCCTCGTCGAGCAGGACCGTGGTGTGTTGCAAGGGCTGGTTCACACGCGGCCCCTAGAAAGAGAAATCCTTGAAGACATCGGGCATCTCGGCCTGCATGGCCGCGGCTTCCTTGGCCTCGTAGGTGGCCTTGTCCCACAGCTCGAAGTGGTTGCCCATGCCCAGCAGGATGGCGTCTTTGGACAGGCCGGCCGCCTCGCGCAATTCGGGCGAGACCAGCACCCGGCCGGTGCCATCCATCTCCACGTCCATCGCGTTGCCGAGGAAGATGCGCTTCCACCATTGCGCGGACATGGGCAGCTGGGCAATGCGCTCGCGGAACTTCTCCCACTCGGGACGGGGGAAGACCATCAGGCAGCCATCGGGGTGCTTGGTGAGCGTGAGCTGGCCGCCCGCCTGCGCCGTGAGGGCGTCACGATGCCGGGTCGGCACGGACAGCCGCCCCTTTGCATCCAGACTCAGCGATGACGCCCCTTGAAACACCGATGGAACCCCTTGCCCGCTACTGCCGCTTTCCACCCCGAGAGAGGGTGCAAAGGGCACTTTTCACCACTTAATTGCACTTTTTTGCACTGTAGCAGGAAAAGAACACCAGGCAAGAGGCGCCGCAACAAAATTTTGCAATGAAATCAAGGACTTAGCGCCGATTTCCAAGGTGAGAATCGGGCAAATGTCCTTATTGATTAAGCACTTAGCTGCAGGTATGCAAGTGGTTTATGAAGGCTTGACGTCCCACGCAACCAGGCATCACAGGATGTATCGGGACAAGTCTTCGTCCTGGCTCAGCGACTGCAGCCGTGCATTCACGTAGCCGGCATCCACCACCACGGTCTGCCCCGACAGGCGCGTGGCGTCATAACTCACCTCGTCCAGCAGCCGCTCCATCACCGTGGACAGGCGGCGCGCGCCGATGTTTTCGGTGCGCTCGTTCACCTCGAAGGCAATGTGGGCCAGACGGGTGATGCCCTCGGGCGTGAAATCCAGGGTGACGCCTTCCGTCTCCAGCAGCGCCTGGTACTGCTTGACCAGCGACGCGTGGGTCTGCGTGAGGATGGCTTCGAAGTCCTGTACAGACAGCGAGGTGAGTTCCACGCGTATCGGGAAGCGCCCCTGCAGCTCGGGGATCAGGTCGCTCGGCTTGGCCAGGTGGAACGCCCCCGAGGCGATGAACAGGATGTGGTCGGTCTTGACCATGCCGTACTTGGTGGACACCGTGGTGCCTTCCACCAGCGGCAGCAGGTCGCGCTGCACGCCCTGGCGCGAGACGTCGGCGCCGCCGGCCTCCTGGCGCGACGCGACCTTGTCGATCTCGTCGATGAAAACAATACCGTTCTGCTCGGCGTTGGCCAGCGCCCGCGTCTTGACCTCTTCCTCATTGACCAGCTTGGCGGCCTCTTCCTCGACCAGCAGCTTCATGGCCTCGGCGATCTTGAGCTTGCGCGCGCGACGCCGCTCCTGGCCCATCTGGCTGAACATGCCACGCAACTGCTCGGTCATCTCCTCCATGCCGGCCGGGCTCATGATTTCGAACTGCGGCCGCGCATCGGCCAGGTCGATTTCGATCTCCTTGTCGTCCAGCTGGCCCTCGCGCAGCTTCTTGCGGAACACCTGGCGCGCCGTGCTGTCACCCGCGGGCTCGCCGGTGCGCGCGGTATCGACGCCAGCGCCGCGCGCCGGAGGGATGAGCACATCCAGGATGCGGTCCTCGGCGGCGTCTTCGGCACGCACGCGCACCTTCTTCATGTCGGCTTCGCGCGTCTGTTTCACGGCCACTTCCACCAGATCGCGGACGATGGAATCCACGTCCTTGCCCACGTAGCCCACCTCGGTGAACTTGGTGGCCTCGACCTTGATGAACGGCGCGTCCGCCAGGCGCGCCAGGCGCCGCGCGATCTCGGTCTTGCCCACGCCCGTGGGGCCGATCATGAGGATGTTCTTGGGCGTGATCTCGTGCCGCAGGCTGGCGTCCACCTGCTGGCGGCGCCAGCGGTTGCGCAGTGCAATGGCCACGGCGCGCTTGGCGCCGTTCTGGCCGACGATGTGGCGGTCGAGTTCGGAGACGATTTCCTGGGGAGTCATGGAGGACATGCTGCAGCCTGCCTGTCTTTATGAGTCAAATGAGCCGCTAGCGCTTGATAGACAAGCGCAAACAGCTACAAAAAAGATAGCCAACCACACGACGCCTACAACGTCTCGATGGTGTGGTGCATGTTGGTGTAGATGCACAGCTCGCCCGCGATCTCCAGCGACTTCTTGACGATCTCGGCCGCGGGCAGGTCGGTGTTGCTCAAGAGCGCCTTGGCGGCCGAGTGGGCGTAGGCGCCGCCCGAGCCGATGGCGACGATGCCCAGCTCGGGCTCCAGCACGTCGCCGTTGCCGGTGATGATGAGGGACGCGGAATGGTCCGCCACGGCCAGCATGGCCTCCAGGCGGCGCAGCACGCGGTCGGTACGCCAATCCTTGGTGAGTTCGATGGCCGCGCGCGTCAGTTGGCCCTGGTGCTTTTCCAGCTTGGCCTCGAAACGTTCGAACAGCGTGAACGCATCGGCCGTGGCGCCGGCAAAGCCTGCCAGGACCCGCCCCTGGTAGAGCTTGCGCACCTTGCGCGCCGTGCCCTTGACAACGATGTTGCCCAGGGTGACCTGGCCGTCGCCGCCAAGGGCGACCTGGATGCCGTCCGCCGTCTGGCGCCGGACGCTGAGGATGGTGGTGCCGTGGTACTGTTCCATAGCTGGTGCATATGGGGGCGCTGCGCCGCCTTGCAAGCACGGCAGAGCACCTTCTCGGCAACGACCTCGGAGTGGCAAATAGCCGGTGCGGCCTCAGTTCTTGCGGGGCACCACCCAGGCGTGCTCGTTCACGCCGATCACGTTGAAGAACACGGCGACCAACCGGTGCAGGTTGGTGAACTGCACCACATGCCCTTGCGCCTGCTGGGTGGCCGCCCAGTTCAGCACCGAGCCCACGGCAGCGAAATCGATGCGGATCAGCCGATCGCAGGCCACGTTCAGCGGCACGCCGGGGCGCACGAGAGGCTCCAGCGGCTCCAGGACGGAGGCCGCATCCCCCTCGATGTGGCCTTCGAGCGTGGCGGCAGGCCCCTCGTCCACGCCGCCCGGCTGCGACAGCGCGAACCCCGACGCGTACAGCGCGCTGTCGGCCGCGTCTGGCGTGGCCGGTGGCTGCGCACCGTCGTCGCCGCTGTAGCCGCAGCGCGGAGGTACCCACGATGGCGGCGAGACCTCGTAGGTGACGCAGTAGTCCAGCGCGACGAGTTCGAATTCATCGGGCAGCCCCATGAGCCGCAGTGCCGCCATGCGCAGCCGCCACCACTGTGGATCGGCGCCGCGGTCCCCCGACTGGGTGTGGGCCTGCAGGACCCCCTGCAGCGCGGCGGTGCCAACGAAGTGGATCTGCACATCCCGCTCCGCGCAGGCCTCGAACAGCTCGGCCAGCGCGGTGACCGCCGGCAGATCGATCGCGGTCAGCCGCGTCCAGTTCAGGGTCCAGGGCGGCGCGGAACGCGCCAGCGAGGCCTGCAGCGCCGCAATCGATTGCTGCGTGAGGGTGGATTGCGCACTCCAGCTCAGTTCCCTCTGCGGGATGGCGAGTGCACCCACGTCAGGCGTCATGGCCTTCAAACCCAGCTGTTCGGGCAACGAGAACCACAGCGGCGCCGAGCGACCGAAACGAGCGGCATAGTCAATGGCCAGCGCGTCGAAAGGCTCCTGCTGGCCCGTGGCCCGGTACAGGTCAAACAGGGTCATCCAGATGTCATGCTGCTGCTGGGGGTCACTGTGCTGGTGTTGGACCAGCACTTCCTTCAGGCCCGACTCCGCGCCGGCATAGTCGCCATTGGCAAAGCGGATCGCGGCCTCTTCCAGGTCGGGTTCGTGCACGAACTTCTCCGGTTGGGACGGCGCGGGTTGCGGCGCGTCCTCCGCGAGCGGCGGGGGTACGACCACCGGGCTCGCGTCGTGGAACATCGGCACGACGGCGGGCGCCTTGTCGAGCGTCGGCGGCAGGCTCATCGGCGCCGTCGGCGCAAAGGCGCGCGCAGGGTCGCCGGCCAGTCCGCTGGAGGCCAGCGCCGCCGCCATGGCCGCGGCCGCAGGCGACGGTTGTCCTGCGGTGGGTGCAGCGGCAAAAGCCGCGGCAGCCACAGGTGCGGGTCGCGGCGCGGGGGCTGCGGGCAGCGCCGCACCGTCAGGCGCGGGCGCCGCAGGGGTTGGGGCCGGGGTTTCGCCCGACCCTTTGCCCTTCCACCATTGCTGCGACATCTGCGCCTCGATCTCGTCGATCTTCTTGAGCGTGACAGCCCGCTCATCGGGCGAGGTCATGCTGGTCTGGAAGAACGACGTGCGCGCAGTGATGTCTTCAGGGCGCTGGCCGTGCAAGGCCTCGCGCTGGCGCAGCTTGCGCAGCTGATCGAACTCGCGGCGGCGCACGAAATCGTTGCGCCGCTTGCGCTCGATCATCTCCTTGAGCATCTGCTTGCTGTACTGGCTCTCGCGGTCCGCCTCGACCGCATCGAGATCGGACCAGTTGACGGTGGGATTGCGCACGAACCGCACCATCTTGGACAGCAGGCCGCCGGATGTGGTGGTGTCTTCCTTGCTCATGGATGCAAATGGGCGTGCGCAGTGCGGGCGTCTCGCGGCAATCGACCGCAGGATCAGTCGCCAAACATTTTCTGCTTGAGTTCGCGGCGCTGCTGCGCCTCCAGCGACAGCGTGGCCGTGGGGCGCGCCAGCAGGCGGCCTACGCCGATGGGCTCGCCCGTCTCGTCGCAATAACCGTAGTCGCCGGCGTCGATGCGCGCGATGGACTGCTCGATCTTCTTGAGCAGCTTGCGCTCGCGGTCGCGCGTGCGCAGTTCCAGCGCGTGCTCTTCCTCGATCGTCGCGCGGTCGGCCGGATCAGGGACCACCACGGTGTCCTCGCGCAGGTGCTCGGTGGTTTCACCCGCGTTGTGGTGCATGTTCTGCTTGAGCTGAGTCAGCTTGTGGCGGAAGAACGCCAGCTGCTTCTCATTCATGTACTCGCTCTCGGGCATGGCCAGCACTTCGGCGTCCGTCAGGTCTTCGGCAGACTTGGTCTTCCAGTTGTTGGCCAGCTTGGGATCTTTCTTGGCGGCCGCCACAGAGGTTTGCAGGGTCGTAGGCATAGTTTGGGTAAAGCTGGCTTCGGGGGCGCCGGGCGCCGCCGCGGTGGCCTTGGATGGTACGGTCAATTGCCCGGAACCGGAAGGAGAAGGCCGGAGGCGCCGCGCGGTTACCGGCGCGGGTTCGTCGCCCGCGCGCTTGGCCTGGGCCGCAGCCTGGGCTTTGCTGGACTGGGCTTTCACTTCCTGTCTCCTCGCAGTTCGGGCTTTTTCCGCCTGCGTGCGGGGCCCAGGGCCCCTCGTGCAGCACGGTGCGAATGGCACGCGCCCCAGGGGGCGTTTTTGCCGGGGCGCGATTGTATAGACCTGCGCTGGCCGAGCGCAAAACGTTGTGGATACCACACAGGCGTAGTGCACTTTACCGCCAGCCACCACGGGTCTCACACCAGGCACTGCTCCAGCCCCTGTTGCAGGATGTCCTGCGGCAGGTCGATGCCGATGAACACCATCTTGCTCTGGCGCGCCTCGCCTTCGGCCCACTGGGAACCCAGGTCGCTGCCCATGAGCTGGTGCACGCCCTGGAAGATCACCTTGCGGTCGGTGCCTTTCATATTCAGCACGCCCTTGTAGCGCAGCATGCGCGGGCCGTAGATATTGACGATGGCGCCCAGGAAGTCCTCCAGCTTGGCCGGATCGAAGGCTCGGTCGGCGCGGTAGACGAAGCTCTTGACGTCGTCGTCATGGTGGTGGTGATGCGGGTGCTTGCAGTGCTCGTCATGCTTGTGCTCATGGCCATGGTCGTGGCCGCCGTGCGCATGGTCATGACCATGGTCGTGCTCGTGTTCGCAGTGCCCGTGGTCATGGTCGCAATGGCTGTGGTCGTGCGCGTCTTCTTCCTTCAGGAAGTCCGGGTCGATGTCCAGCTTGGCGTTGAGATTGAAGCCACGCAGGTCCAGCACCTCGGCCAGCGGCACATCGCCAAAATGCACCGCGCGGATGGGCGCGCGCGGGTTCATGTGCTTGAGGCGGTGGATCAGGTCGTGCTTCTCCTCCTCGCTCACCAGGTCGGTCTTGGACAGGAAGATCTGGTCGGCAAAGCCCACCTGCCGGCGTGCCTCCTGGCGGTCGTCCAGCTGCTGCTGGGCGTGCTTGGCGTCCACCAAAGTAATGATGGAATCGATGAGATAGGTCTCGGCGATCTCATCGTCCATGAAAAAAGTCTGCGCCACGGGGCCGGGGTCGGCAAGCCCCGTGGTCTCGATCACCACGCGGTCGAACGCCACCAGCCCCTTGCGACGCTTGGCGGCCAACAGCTGCAGGGTTTCGCGCAGATCCTCGCGGATGGTGCAGCAGATGCAGCCGTTGCTCATCTGCAGAATCTGCTCTTTGGACTCGGTCTTGAGGATGTCGGTGTCGATGTTTTCCTCGCCGAACTCGTTTTCGATCACGGCGATCTTCTGGCCGTGCATTTCGGACAGCACGCGCTTGAGCAGCGTGGTCTTGCCGGAGCCGAGGAAGCCGGTGAGGATGGTGACGGGAATCAGGGCCATGGGTCGCTTTCCGTGGAGTGCAAACGCAAAACGGCGGCCTGGACGACCGCCGCATGGGAATCGAATTTCAGTGTACAGAGCCTGTCAAGACCTTCGCGCCCGCAGCGTCATGCCGGCTTGCGCATGATGGCCAGACCCTTGAGGTACTCGCCCTCGGGGAACTCCAGCGTCATCGGGTGGTCGGGCGCGCCGGCCAGGCGCCCCAGCACGTAGCCGTCCACGCCCGCATCCGCCCCCGCCGAGGCCACGATCTTGTGAAACAGCTCGGCGCTGATGCCGCCCGAGCAGGAAAAGGTATACAGCACGCCGCCCGGCTCCAGCAGTTGCAGCGCGAGGCGGTTGATGTCCTTGTACGCGCGCGCCGCACGCTCGGCATGCGCCGCCGTGGGGGCGAACTTCGGCGGGTCGAGCACGATGGCGTCAAAGCGCCGCCCTTCGGCCAGGAAGCGGCGCAGGGATCCATTCACGTCGGCATCCAGAAATTCGGCCCGCGCCGCGTCAAACCCGTTCAATTGCACGTGCGCCCGCGCACGCTCCAGCGCGGGGCCGGAAGAATCGATGGACGTGACCTGCCCCGCGCCGCCGGCCAGCGCCGCCACCGTGAAGCCGCCCGTATAGCAATAGCAGTTGAGTACACGCTGCAGGCCCAGGCGCTGCACCGTGCCAAAGAAATGGTGCCGGCTGTCGCGCTGGTCCAGGTAGAAGCCCGTCTTGTGCCCTTCGGCAATGTCGAGCGTGAGCCGCCAGCCATGCTCGCGGATCGTCAGCTCTTGCGGCCCCTGCCCGCGCAGCCAGCCGGTGGCGGGCGCCAGGCCTTCCAACTGGCGCACGCTGGCGTCGGAGCGCTCGTACAGGCGCGACAGGCCTGTCGCCTGAAGCAACGCATCGGCGATGACGGCCTTCCAGCGCTCCGTGCCCGCGCTGGTGAACTGGGCCACCAGCGTGTCCTCGTAGCGGTCGACGATCAGCCCCGGCAGCCCATCGGATTCGCCATGGACCAGCCGCACGCCATTGCTCTCAACAGAAAAACGGCCTCTAGCGCTTATGGATCGGGCGCAAGCAGCTATAAAAAAAGAAGCATCGATGCGCTGCTTCTCGTCAAAGCTCCACACCCGGGCACGGATGCGCGACTGGGGGCTGAACGCCGCCCAGGCAAGAAACTGGCCCTCCGCCGACTCCACCCGCACCGTCTCGCCGCTGTCGCCGCCGCCCTTGGCGATGGCACCTTCAAAAATCCAGGGATGGCGGCGCTGCAGCGAACGCTCCTTGCCGGGTTTCAGTCGAATGGTTTTCATCCCTGGATTGTGCGCGCGCGGGTGAGCGCTTTTGTCGCACCCGGCCGGACGCAGAGCGTGCGGGACCAGGCTACCGCCCGCCGCCCGCCACCTAGGGCTTGCGCCGTGCGCGCGGGTGCGCCGCGTCGTACACCCGCGCCAGGTGCTGGAAATCCAGCCGCGTGTAGACCTGGGTGGTGGTGATGTTGGCGTGGCCCAGCAGCTCCTGCACGGCGCGCAGGTCGCCGCTGGACTGCAGCAGGTGGCTGGCGAACGAGTGGCGCAGCATGTGCGGGTGCACGGGTGTGGTCAGGCCCGCCACCTGGCTGCGCTGGCGCAGGCGCGACCACACGGACTGCGCCGTCAGCCGCGCACCGCGCCGGCCGATGAACAGCGCCGGCTCCAGCCGCGCCGCGCCCGCGGCACCCAACGGCAGCGCGCGCTGCGCCAGCCAGGCCTGCAGCGCCGCGGCCGCGGCGCGGCCCACGGGCACGCTGCGGCGCTTGGAGCCCTTGCCGAAGACATGCGCCTCGCCCGCCTGCAGGTCCACCCAGCCGCGCCCCTGCTGGTGCGCGGCGGGGCTGGGCGCCACATCCAGGCCCACCAGTTCGCCCACGCGCAGGCCGCAGCCGTAGAGCAGCTCGACGATGGCCGCGTCGCGCGCCTCCAGCCAGGGGTCGGCGCCCGTCTCTTGGTGCTCGGCCAGGCGCACCGCTTCGTCCACGGGCAGGGCCTTGGGCAGGGGCTTGGGCGCCTTGGGCGCGCGCACGTCCTGCACAGGGTTGTGCGGCACCAGCCCCTGGCGCGCGGCCCAGGTGTAAAAACCCCGCCAGCCCGAGAGGATGAGCGCGATGCCGCGCCCGCTGCGCCCGCCGGCATGCATCTGCGCGACGAAGCGGCGGATGTGCGCGCTGGTCAGGCGCAGCAGCGGCAGATCCACGCCCGCGGCCATGGCGGCCAGGCGCTGCAGGTCCAGCGTGTAGAGCGTGAGGGTGCGCGCGGCCAGGCGCTTTTCCACGCGCACATGCTCCAGGTACTGCAACGCCTCAGGCGGCAGGTGCACGGCAACTGGCGTGTCGTTCATTTGCTACTGAATAAGGAGCTTCTTGCGCTTGATGCGTGGTGTTTTCAGGCAAAAAACCTACGCAAACCCTTATCCATCCAGCGCAAGCCGCTCACTTTTTCATCGCATGCGCGACAGTGCCGAGCTGGCCAGCTCGGCCATGCGCGAGAGAAATTCCGTGCCCATGGTGGCCTCGAAGCGGTGCGGGTCGTGCGAGCCCAGCACGATCAGGCCGAAGGCCGGCTGGTCGGCGCTGTCGATCGCGCCTTCGCGCAGCGGCAGCAGCGCCAGCGACTGCACCTCGCCCGCCTCGGGCAGCCAGGCCGTGGCCTCGAAACCCAGGTTGGGCCCGCAGAACGGCATGGTCAGCGACGAGGCGAACAGGCGCAGGTCCTCGCTCACCGGCTGGGTGGCGACGAGGCCCGCGTGCTCGGGCGCGACGTTCCACACCCGCAGCGCGACCTGTGGCACGTCGAACAGCGTGCGCAGGCCGTTCTCCACGGCGCGCGGCAAGCGGGCCGCATCGCGCACGGCGGCCACCTCGCGCGTCCACTGGTGGATCTTCTGGGTGATGGCGGCGTTCTCGGTGCCGTGGCGCACCATCTCCATCACGCGGTGTTCCAGGCCCTTGATCTTCTCGCGCAGCATCTCGGCCTGGCGCTCGTGCAGGCTCACGGCGCGCTGGCCGTGGGGGCTGGCGATGGTGACACTGGCCAGCAACTCGGCATGGCGCTCGAAGAAGCCCGGCGTGTTCGCCAGGAAGTGCGCGATGTCGTCTTCGGTGATGGGGGATACAGGAGAGGAAGAGGTCATAAAGCGTCCGGAATGTCGATCTCGCCTTCGAAGACGGTGGTAGCGGGGCCGGTCATGAACACGGGGTCTTGCAAGCCGCCGGCCCAGTCGATGGTGAGCAGGCCGCCCCGCGTGTGCACCTGCACGCGCGCATCCAGCAGCCCCAGGCGGATGCCGGCCACCACGGCGGCGCAGGCGCCCGTGCCGCAGGCCAGCGTCTCGCCCGCGCCGCGCTCGTACACGCGCAGGCGCACTTCACCACGGTTCACGATCTGCAGGTAGCCCGCGTTCACGCGCTGGGGAAAGCGCGGGTGGCTTTCGATCAAGGGGCCGGTCTGCGCCACGGGGGCAGTGTCCACATCGTCGACCAACTGGACGGCGTGCGGGTTGCCCATGGACACCACTGCTACCAATAGCGTAGCTGCTGACGCCTGCCCATCAAGCGCCAGGGGCCATTTTTGGCCTGAACCTTGCGACACGGGCGCGAGGCCCGTGGTGTCGAACGGCACGCGCGCCGGCTCCAGCTCGGGGCGGCCCATGTCCACCGTCACACGGCCGTCGGCGGTCAGGTGCGGGGCGATCACGCCGGCCATGGTCTGCACGCGGATCGTGTCCTGCGCGGTGAGGCCCTTGTCGCGCACATAGCGCGCGAAGCAGCGCGCGCCGTTGCCGCACTGCTCCACCTGGCCGCCGTCGGCGTTGTGGATCACGTATTCGAAGTCGATGCCCGCGCCGGGCGAGGGGCGCACGCTGAGGATCTGGTCGGCGCCCACGCCGAAGTGGCGGTCGGCCAGAAAGCGGTACTGCGCGGGCGTGAGCCCCAGGCGTCCCTGCGTCTCGTCGAGTACCACGAAGTCGTTGCCCGCGCCCTGCATCTTGGTGAAGCGGATGTGCATGGCGCGATTATCCGCCGCATGCGCGCGTCGCCTGGGTGCAACCACGGGGAAACCCCGCACGGCTGACATCCGAGTTTTTTGCTCGGCTATTGATTTCGATCAGCCCGCCCCTGGGCTGCATGGGGAGCATCCGGGGTTCCCGCCGCGCCGCCCTGCCGGCCGCGGCGGGCCACGATAACGACAACGGAGGTGCGATGACCCTGACGATGGATGTACTCGACCGGCTGCATGCCGCCGACCCGAATGCCGCGACGGAACTGGTGCAAGACAGCGCCGACGCCGTGGCGCTCATCGAACTGCTGGAGATGCTGTGGAACTGCGGCATTCCGCGCGCGCCGCAGTTGCTGGAGCCCGTGCTCCAGCGGCTGCTGCAGCTGCGTCCCACGGATTGAACACGTCCGCCGCGGATGCGGTTCGGCCGGCACGGGCAGGTTGTCCCTTTGATCGCCCCAGAAAAGAGATAGCGAGGCCACCATGACTCTGACCGTTGACGTACTTGACCGGCTGCATGCCGAAGACGTTGCCACCGCCACCCATCTCGTGCAGCGCAGCGCCGACAGCGCCGCGCTGATCGAGCTGCTGGAGATGCTCTGGAGCGTGGGCATCCCGCGCGCCAAGCCGCTGATCGGCCCGGTGCTGGAACGCCTGTCCCAGCTGCGCCCGCTGCAGGGCTGATGGCGGGCGGCGTGCGCCTGCCGATAATGCGCCGATGCCACGCCTGAGCCAACAACTACACCCCCACCGCGAGCCGGTCACCCCCCTTCACGCGGCCACCGTGCTGCTGCTGCGCGATGCGCCCCAACCCGGCGGCGGCAGCACGCTGCAGGTGCTGATGACGCGCCGCTCCGACAAGGCCAGCTTCGTGCCCGGCGCCTACGTGTTCCCCGGCGGCGGCATCGAGACGCAGGACGCCGACCCCGCCACCCACGCCCTGGCCGACCACCGCCCGGCGCAGACCGCCGCGCGCCTGACCGACGCGCTGGCCGCCATCCGCGAAAGCTTCGAGGAGTTGGGCGTGCTGCTGGCGCGCCACGGCGACGGCCGCTGGGCCGGGGCCGACGACATCGCCGCCATCGCACGCCAAGCACCGGCCGGCACCACGTTCGCCGCGCAATGCGCCGCGCGCGGCCTGCGCCTGGCGGCCGACCGCGTGTACTGGCTGGCCCACTGGACGGCCGACCGCAATTTACCGAAGCGCTTCGCCGTGCCCTTTCTCGTCGCGCGCATGCCCGAGGGGCAGGAGCCCGTGGCCGACGAGTCCGAGCAGTTCGAGCCCGTGTGGGTGAGCCCGGCCGACGCGCTGGCGCGCCACGAGGCGGGGCAGTTCTTCATGATCTTCCCCACCATCCGCACGCTGCAGCGCCTGGCGCAGTTTGCGGACGTGGACGCCGTGCTCGCCGCCGTCGCGCACGAGCAGCCTCTGTGGGTCAGCAGCCCGCGCTCGGGCCTGCTGGGCGGCAAGGAGGCGCGCTTCATGGAGGATGAGGCGCCCTTCGGCGAGCTGGCGCTGGTCACGCCCACGGGCCGCGGCGAGCATGCGCTGGACTGGCAGAGCGAGACGCCCGTGCCGCTGCTGAAGAACGTGCAGCGCCTCACCGCCCCCAACCCCGGCGTGATGACCGGCCCCGGCACCAACAGCTACCTGGTGGGCGACCCGGCCACGGGCTACATCGCCATCGACCCCGGTCCGGCCGACACCGAGCACCTGGACAAGCTCTGGCGCGCCGCGGGGGGGGACATCCGCATGATCGTGTGCACCCATTCGCACGCCGACCATTCCCCCGGCGCCGCGCCGCTGCAGGCGATGTGCGTGCGCGCCGGGCGCGCGGCGCCCCCCATTCTGGGCCTGCCCTCGGCGCCCACGGCACGTGCGGCCAGCCAATTCACGCCCGACCGCTCGCTACAAGATAATGAGCTGCTCACGCTTGCTGGACAAGGGCCGGACGGCGAAATCACCCATACCCTGCAGGTCATCCACACGCCCGGCCACGCGGCCAACCATCTATGCCTGCTGCTGCGCGAGGACGGGTTGCTGTTCTCGGGCGACCACATCCTGAACGGCAGCACCACGGTCATCGACCCGCCCGACGGCAACATGGCGGACTACCTGGATTCGCTGGACCGGCTGGACGCGCTGTGCGCCGAGCACGGCGCCGATTTCATCCTGCCCGCGCACGGCTACGTGCTGGGAGGCCCGGAAGATGGGGCGCGCACCGCCATCGCGCGCCTGAAGGCCCACCGCCTGGCGCGCGAGGCCAAGGTGCTGGCCGCCATGCAGGCCCAGCCCGAAGGCAGCATGGATGACTGGGTGCGCCTGGCCTACGACGACGTGCCGCCGCGCATGTGGCCCATCGCGCAGCGCTCGCTGCTCGCGCATGTGGAGCGCATCCGCATGCTGGAGCCCGGCAATGACTGAGTCCAGTCATCCAACGGACGCGGTGCGCCTGTCCAAGCGCGTGGCGCAGCAGTTCCAGTGCTCGCGCACCACGGCAGAGCAGTACATCGAGGGCGGATGGGTGTCGGTGGACGGCCAGGTGGTCGAGCTGCCCGGTGCGCGCGTGGCGTCCGCGCAAAGCGTGGTGCTGGCGCCAGACGCCAATCTGATGGAGCTCACCCCCGTCACCCTGCTGCTGCACAAGCCGCCGGGCTACGAGGCGGGGCTGGGCCTGGTCACTGGCGCGACGCACGGCGCACCGGGCGCGCACGGCAGCCGCAGCCAGGGTGCGCCGCAAGCCGTCGCGCTGCTCAACGCGCAGTCGCACCTGCCCGAAGACGCCGCCGGCACGCGCGTGCTGCTGCGCCATTTCAAACAGCTCGAATGCTTCACGCCGCTGCCCACCGAGGCCAGCGGCCTGGTGGTCTACACGCAGGACCGGCGCGTGGCCCGCAAGCTGCAGGAAGACATCGAAACGCTGGAACAGGAGTGCATCGTGGAGGTGGCAGGCCAGATCGCGGACGGCGGCCTGCAAAAGCTCTGCCACGGCCTGAGCTTCAACGGCCGGCCGCTGCCGCCCATCAAGGTCAGCTGGCAAAGCGAGACACGCTTGCGCTTCGCGCTCAAGGGCATCCGCCCCGGCCAGATCCCGGCCATGTGCGAAGCCGTGGGCCTGTCCGTGCGGACCATCAAGCGCATCCGCATCGGCCGCGTGCCCCTGGCCAAGGTGCCCCAGGGGCAGTGGCGCTACCTGCAGCCGTGGGAGCGGTTCTGAGCGGACGCGGGCCCCGGCGGCCGGAACGGACAGCGATGACGGCGACGCGGGTCGCCTTACGGCGGCGTGGAAGGGCGCGGCCCCCTTCAGCGCAGCCAGGCCCACCTACCCGATTTTCAGGCGCAGGCGCTTAAGGGTTGCCCTCCTCGCGGCGGACTTGGCTGCAGCCCACAATCGTTCCCATGTCCGGCAGCCAGATCATCGTCCTCGTCACCCCGGTGTTCCTCGCCCTCATGGCGCTGGAATGGGCCATCGGCCGTTGGCGCGGACGGCCCGCGTTGCGGCTGGCCGATGTGGTGAGCAGCGTCAGCCTGGGCATGCTCAGCCAGACCAGCGCGGTGTTCACCGTGCTGCTGCGCGTGGGGCTGTACACGCTGGCCTATGAGCACCTGGCGCTGTGGCGCAGCGAGGCGTTCTGGACCACCTGGTACGGCTGGCTCATCGCGCTGGTGTTCTACGACTTCTGCTACTACTGGCTGCACCGCATGGGGCACGAAGTGGCCGTGCTGTGGGCCGCGCATGCGGTGCACCACCAGAGCCAGGACTACAACCTGTCCACCGCGCTGCGCCAGACCAGTTCCGGCGCGGTGCTGGGCTGGGTGTTCTACCTGCCGATGGCGCTGGCGGGCGTGCCGCCGCTGGTGTTCGTGGTGGTGGGGCTGGTCGACCTGCTGTACCAGTTCTGGGTGCATACCGAGCAGGTGGGGCGGCTGGGCTGGTTCGACCGCTGGTTCTGCAGCCCCAGCAACCACCGCGTGCACCACGCCGTGAACGACAGCTACCTGGACAAGAACTACGGCGGCATCCTGATCGTGTGGGACCGGCTGTTCGGTACCTTCAAGGACGAGGACCCCCGGGAGAAATGCGTGTACGGCACGCGCGGCCTGCTCAACAGCTGGGACCCGCTCTGGGCCAACGCCCAGGTGTATGCGGGCCTGCTGCACGACAGCTGGCACGCCCGCCGCTGGGCGGACAAGCTGCGCGTGTGGCTGAAAGCCCCCGGCTGGCGCCCCGCCGACGTGGCGCAGCGCTTTCCCAAGCCGGCCTTCAACCTCCACGACATGCCCCTGTTCGACCCACCCCTGTCCGCGCCGCTGCGCTGGTTTGCCGGCGTGCAGTTCGTGCTGCTGCTGGCGGGCGTGGCGGCATTCCTGTGGCAGGCCGACGGCGCACCGCTGGCGACCAACGCCGTGTGGTTCGCCACGCTGCTGGCCTGCCAGTGGGCGCTGGGCGCGGCCATGCAGGGGCGCATTGGCATGGGGTTGGCGCTGATGATCGAAGCCGGGGCGCTGGCCACGGCGACCAGCGCGCTGGGGTTCACGGCGTGGCACCTGCTGTTCAAGCCGCTGACCATGGCGATTGCTATTGTTTATGCAGCTAATCACGCTTATCCAATGAGCGCTACAGGCCGTTTTGGCTTGAACCGATCATGCTGGCTGCTGCTGGGCGCGCTGCTGGGTTCGCTGGCGGGCGACGTGTTCCTGATGCTGTCAGAGCACCTGTTCATTCCCGGGCTGGTGAGCTTCCTGCTGGCGCACCTGTGCTACATCGCGCTGTTCAAGCAGGGCGTGGGGTGGTTCGGCCACCGCGGGGCACTCGGGGGTACGCTGGCGCTGGGCATCGGCATGTACGCCTTCCTGTGGCAGGGCGGATTGCCGGCCGCGCTGCGGGTGCCGGTGGCCGTGTATGTGGTGGTGATCGCGCTGATGGCGGCGCAGGCCTGGGGGCGCCACGCGGCGCTGCGCGAGCGCTCGTCGCTTGCGGTGGCGCTGGGCGCGTGCTGCTTCATGCTCAGCGATTCGCTGCTGGCCACCAACCGTTTCGTGCAGCCGCTGCCCTTGTCGCAGCTGTGGGTGCTGGCCACCTACTATGCGGCCCAGGTGCTCATCGTGAGTGGGATGGTCACAGCGCTGACCCGCGGCGCGGCGCACCAAGCCGACGCGCGGACGCAGCCGCTCACCCCCCACGCGGCCTGAGCGATCAGGCGGACTCGAACAGCCCGCCCGCCGCGCGCGGCGGCGCCACGCCCAGGTGGCGGTAGGCGGCCAGCGTGGCCACGCGCCCGCGCGGTGTGCGCTGCAGATAGCCCTGCTGAATCAGGTAGGGCTCGATGACGTCCTCGATGGTGCCGCTCTCCTCGCCGATGCTGGCGGCAATGTTGTCCAGTCCCACGGGGCCGCCGTCAAAGCGGTGCACCACGGCCTCCAGCAGCTTGCGGTCCATCACGTCGAAGCCCTGCGGATCCACGTCCAGCATGGTCAGCGCGCGGTTGGAAATGTCCAGGGTGATGTGGCCCGAACCCTTCACCTCTGCATAGTCGCGCACGCGGCGCAGCAGGCGGTTGGCGATGCGCGGCGTGCCGCGCGAGCGGCGCGCGATTTCCATGCCGCCCTCGGCATCGATGGGCGCGCCCAGCAGGCCGGCCGATCGCATGACGATGCGCGCCAATTCATCGGGCGTGTAGAACTCCAGCCGCGCAACGATGCCGAAGCGGTCGCGCAGCGGGTTGGTGAGCATGCCCGCGCGCGTGGTGGCGCCCACCAGTGTGAAGGGCTGCAGGTCCAGCTTGATGCTGCGCGCGGCCGGCCCCTCGCCGATCATGATGTCGATCTGGTAGTCCTCCAGCGCGGGGTAGAGGATTTCCTCGACCACGGGCGAAAGGCGGTGGATCTCGTCGATGAAGAGAACGTCGTTGCGTTCCAGGTTGGTGAGCAGCGCTGCCAGGTCCTTGGGCTTTTCCAGCACGGGGCCGCTGGTCTGACGCAGGTTCACGCCCAGTTCGGTGGCGATGATGTGGCTGAGCGTGGTTTTTCCCAAGCCCGGCGGGCCGAACAGCAGCACATGGTCCAGCGCCTCGCCGCGCTTCTTGGCCGCGCCGATGAAGATCTCGAGCTGTTCGCGCGCCTTGGCCTGGCCCACGTACTCCTGCAGCAGCTTGGGGCGCAGCGCACGCTCCAGCGCTTCCTCCTGTGAGGAGGCCGGTGCGGCCGACACCACGCGCTCGCGCGCAGGAGGGGGAGAGGGGGCAAAGTCGTCGGTATGGATCGTCATGCGAAGCGGACCAGGAAGGGCGCGTGCATTGTCCCCCATTCCCCCGCGCTGCCGTGCCGCCCCGCCACCCCGCGCGGGCCAGGGATAGCCGCCTTTCGGTAACATCGCCGCCTTCGCGCGCCGCGCGCGGGCGAGCCCCGTCCCCCTCCCGGACCACTCGAACGCCGCACCCGCCCCTGTGCGCCGCGCCGCCTCGGCCCGGCGCCCCCTTGCAGCGACAGCCCATGAACACTCCAGCACACCCCTCCTTCCTGAGCCGCATGGCCATCGCCATCGGCAGCTTTTTCGCCATCCTGGGCAACGGCCGCCTGGCCGCCGACATCCAGCGCCTGCGCGCGGGTGAAGCGCTGGCCGCCGACGTGGCGCCACCGGCTCCCCAGGCAGTGCGGGTGGAAGTGCCCGTGGAGACAATCGTGGAGAAGATCGTCGAGGTCCGCGTGGAGGTGCCCGTCGAGAAAGTGGTGGAAAAGCGCGTCGAAGTCGCCACCGACACCGCCGCGCTGCAGCTGCTGGGCCTGCTGCAGCGCGAGGCGCGCCTGGTGGACTTTCTGCAGGAAGACGTGGCGCCCTACTCCGATGCAGAGATCGGCGCCGCCGCGCGCGTGGTCCACGAGGGCTGCCGCAAGGTGCTGCGCGAGCATTTCACCATCGAGGCCGTGCGCCCGGAGGGCGAGGGCAGCCACGTCACCCTGCCGGTCGGCTTTGACGCCACGGCCGTGCGCCTCACGGGCAATGTGCTGGGCCAGGCGCCGTTCACGGGCCAGCTGACCCACCGCGGCTGGAAGGCGACCGCCGTGCGCCTGCCGCAGCTCACCGACCCGCGGGCCGCCGCCGTGCTGGCCCAGGCCGAGGTGGAGCTGTGAACACGGATATGCCCAACACTCCTGAAACCATAGCTGCCAGCGCTTACCCTGCAAGCGCTACAGGCAAAAATAACGCCCAGTACAGCATCGGCATCGATCTGGGCACCACGCACTGCGCGCTGTCGTACGTGGACCGGCACGCCAGCGACGGCGACACCGTCGTGCAGCAGGTGCTGGATATTCCGCAGCTCACCGGACCGGCCAGCGTGGAGGCGCGGCCGCTGCTGCCCTCCTTCCTATACCTGCCGCATGAGAGCGAGTTGAGCGCCGCCGACACGGCGCTGCCCGGTGGCGGCGCAGGCCAGGACTGCGTGGTGGGCGAGCTGGCGCGCACGCGCGGCGCGGCCACGCCGATCCGCCTGGTGTCCAGCGCCAAGAGCTGGCTGTGCCACCCGGGCGTGGACCGGCGTGCGCCCATCCTGCCGCCCGATGCGCCGCCGGAGGTGCCGCGCGTGTCGCCCCTGGCCGCATCGGCGCGCTACCTGTCGCACCTGCGCTGGGCCTGGAACCTGGCCCACCCCGAGGCGCCGCTGGAGCAGCAGGACATCACCGTCACCATTCCCGCATCGTTCGACCCGGCCGCGCGCGAGTTGACGGCCGAGGCCTGCCGCGCCGCCGGCCTGGAGCGCCTGACGCTGCTGGAAGAGCCCCAGGCCGCGCTGTACAGCTGGATCCAGGCCAGCGGCGGCGGATGGCGCAAGCAGGTCGCCAGCGGCGACATCATCCTGGTGGTGGACGTGGGCGGCGGCACCACGGACCTGTCGTTGATCGCGGTGCTGGAGAAGGACGGCGCCCTGGAACTGCAGCGCGTGGCGGTGGGCGAGCACATCCTGCTGGGCGGCGACAACATGGACCTGGCCCTGGCCTATGGCGTGGCGCGCAAGCTGGCCCAGGAAGGCAAGCCGCTGGACGCCTGGCAGACCCGCGCCCTGGCCCATGGCTGCCGCGCGGCCAAGGAGCAGCTGCTGGCCGACGAGGCGCTGCCATCCGTGCCCGTGGTCGTCCCCAGCCGCGGCAGCAAGCTGATCGGCGGCAGCATCCGCACCGAGGTGACGCGCGCCGAAGTGCAGGCGCTGCTGGTCGAGGGGTTCTTCCCGCAGGTGGCCGTGGGCGACAAGCCCCTGACCCGCGCGCGCGGCGCGCTCACGCAACTGGGCCTGCCCTACGCGCAGGACGCGGCCGTCACGCGCCACCTGGCGGCCTTCCTGTCGCGCCAGCTGGATGCCACGGCACAGATCCCTGGCCTGGCCGGCAGGCAGGCAGGGCGCGCCAGCTTCCTGCACCCCACGGCCCTTCTGTTCAACGGGGGAGTGCTGAAGGCCCCCCAGATCGCTGAGCGCATCGTCGGCGTCATCAACGGCTGGCTGGCTGCCGAGGGCGCTGCCCCGGCCCGGCTGCTGGAAGGCGCCCAGCTGGACCTGGCCGTGGCACGCGGCGCGGCGTACTTCGGCCATGTCACTGCGGCGGGGCGCGGCGTGCGCATCCGCGGCGGCACGGCGCAAAGCTACTACGTGGGCGTGGAGAGCAACATGCCCGCCATTCCCGGCATGGAGCCGCCCCTGAGCGCACTGTGCCTGGCGCCGTTCGGCATGGAGGAAGGCACCGAGGTCGCGCTTCATGCCCAGGAATTCGGCCTGGTGGTGGGCGAGCCGGTGCGGCTGCGCTTCTTCGGCTCCAGCGTGCGCCGCGGCGACACCGTGGGCACGCTGCTGGACTTCTGGGGACCCGAAGAGCTGGTGGAACTGCAGGAGATCGAGGCCCACCTGCCCCCCGAGGGCCGCACGCCCGGCGAGGTCGTACCCGTCACCCTGCACGCCCGCGTGACCGACATCGGCACGCTGGAGCTGAGCGCCGTGCCCGTGGGAGGCCATGAGCGCTGGAAGGTGGAGTTCGACGTGCGCGCCCAGACACAGGCCTGACGCCAGCGCCATGCACTGCCTGGTCGTCATCGCGCATCCGCTGGAAGACAGCCTGTGCCAGTCGCTGGCGCAGGAAGCCATCCGCACCCTCACCGCCGCAGGGCACACGGTGCAGGTGGAGGACCTGTGCCGCACGGGCTTCGCGCCCGCGCTCACGGCGGCGGAGCGCCGCAGCTACTACGGCACGGCCTTCGACGGCGGCGCCGTGCAAGCGCAGATCGATCGGCTGCTGCTGGCCGAGGCGCTGGTGCTGGTCTTTCCGACCTGGTGGTTCGGCTTTCCGGCGGCGCTCAAGGGCTGGTTCGACCGCGTATGGGCGCCCGGCGTGGCTTACGACCATGCGAGCGACCTGGGGCCCATCCGCCCCCGCCTGCACCGGCTGCGCACGACGCTGGCCATCACCACGCTGGGGTCGCCCTGGTGGGTGGACCGGCTGGTGCTGCGCCGGCCTGTGCGGCGCGTGCTCAAGACCGCGCTGCTGGGCACCTGCGCGCCACGCAGTGCCTTCGACATGCTCTCGCTCTACGGCGCCGAGCGCCTGTCCGCCGCCCAGGTGCAGCGGTTCAACGCGCGCATCGCACGCGCGCTGTCTTCGTGGGCTTAGCCGGGTGAAGCGCTACACCGTCGGCATCGACCTGGGCACCAGCCACACCGCCTGCGCCTATGCGCCGCTGGAAGGCCGCGCGGCGGACATCGCACTGCTGCCCATCCCGCAGCGCCTCTCGGCGGGCGAGGTGCAGGCGCAGCCGCTGCTGCCCTCGGCGCGCTACCAGGCGGCACCCGGCGAGTTGGGCGAGGCGTGGCGACAGCCCTGGCCGCCCCTGGAGGCCACGGACGACGCACCCGCCACCCTCGGCCGCTGGGCGCGCGACCTGGGTGCAGCCGTGCCAGGGCGGCTGGTGGAAAGCGCCAAAAGCTGGTTGTCCCACCCAGGCGTGGACCGCACGGCGCCCATCCTGCCCTGGGGCGCGCCGCAAGACGTGGCCCGGGTCTCGCCGGTGCAGGCCAGCGCTTCGTACCTGGCACATGTGCGCGCGGCATGGGACGCCGCCCACCCCGATGCGCCGCTGCATGCGCAAGACCTGGTGCTCACCGTGCCGGCTTCGTTCGACGAGGGCGCGCGCGCGCTCACGCTGGAAGCCGCACGCCTGGCCGGCTTGCCAGCGCTGCAGCTCTTGGAAGAGCCCAAGGCCGCATTCCACGACTGGCTGGCGCTGCAAGGCGAACAACTGGCCGCGCAATTGGCGGGCTGCCGCCTGGTGCTGGTGGTGGACGTGGGCGGCGGCACCACGGACCTCACGCTGATCCGCGTGGACACGCAGGCCGGCGGCACGCCCCGGCTGACGCGCATCGCCGTGGGAGAGCACCTAACAGGCCGTTGAAAAAGTGCTTTTCGAACGCATCAGGGACGC